>NZ_JAEINN010000016.1 GCF_016342405.1 Maridesulfovibrio ferrireducens
ATTAGTCATTTGCTTCTCCTGTTAAAGTCAGGATAGCGGCTTAACCGTGTGTCCACAATATTGTAGCAGGATCACTTGGCGAAGTATCCCGTCTGCAGACAATGATCCCATAATTTTTCTACCGAATAATCACCTAGACATTCCGTTTCCAGCTTTTTAAAAAGCTGCACACCCAACACCAGCCCTTTCAGGGCCTCAACGCCCAGCAGAGTCACGGCATGATGTGGAGAAGAAATTACCCCGTAAAAACCGAAAAAGGACGAATTAACCAACTTCATCAATGTTGCAGAAACCCCGACATCTTTTTGAACAAAATCAGCTACTCGTTTTAAGTCCGGCTCAGGACTTTCCAGTTCATGCGTTATCTTAACCAATAGTTCAGGCATGGCTGGCAAGGTATCCAGACAAGTGACCAAAGTCCTGATCGAATCATCAGTAAGAATGTGACGCAATTCAGTAACTCGTTGAATCACTCCGAGGACAGCTTCAGAACTGCAAGGCTTGCTGAGAAACTGGTGCGCATTTTTAACCGATTTCAACAACGCCTGACTTTCTGAATAGCCTGAGAAAATAATTCGGACAGCACCGGGCTGAAGCTTTTCTACTATTTTAAGAAAATCAGCTCCGTCCATACAAGGCATCCGCATATCCGAAAGAACAACGTCAAAAGGCTCCTGTTCAATCAGTTTCAATCCCTCCTTGGCACAGGAAACGAACTGACATTTCCACTCCTTACGCTTTGAATGAAGCATGGCTTTAAAACTGGCCAGAATATCCTCGTCATCATCTACAAATAGTATCTTCAATTTCATAACAACATTTCCTTCATGCCGACTGCTTCGGCTGGCACAATATCCCCTAAAAAGGGCTTAAACGATCCGGTGACCGATCTTCACGTAAGAATAAAAAATAGATT
Source organism: Maridesulfovibrio ferrireducens (assembly GCF_016342405.1). Taxonomy (NCBI): domain Bacteria; kingdom Pseudomonadati; phylum Thermodesulfobacteriota; class Desulfovibrionia; order Desulfovibrionales; family Desulfovibrionaceae; genus Maridesulfovibrio; species Maridesulfovibrio ferrireducens. Next base: position 917 of record NZ_JAEINN010000016.1, read on the forward strand.
CAGTGTCGGCTTGAAATAGGCGCCCCACATTTAGAGAGTGCACACTCACAGGATTCCAGTAGTGCCATTTTTTTAATGTGTTAATTAATACTATCCTTGGAGCCTCCTAGCCAGAACTTTACAAGCGGCGTCCACAACCTGAGGATCGTACAATACACCCCTGTTTATATGCAGCTCATTAATGGCGGCGTCCAGTCCGAGGCTAGATCGATAAGGGCGGTGAGAAGCCATGGCATCAACCGTATCGGCAACAGCAAGTATTTTGGCTTCAAGCTGCATCTGTTTCCCGATGAGCCCCATAGGATACCCCGACCCATCCTCTCTTTCATGGTGCTGTTGCACTATAATCGCGATATTTTTCATCTGCTTAATATGAATAAGCATATGATAGCCGCTTTCCGGATGTTTCCGGATCACCGCTTGTTCCAAATCACACAATTTACCGCTCTTGTTAAGGTATGCCATCGGAATTAAAATCTTGGCTACGTCATGAACCATCGCCGCCAACTCCAAAACCTTTACGCGGTCCTCCCGGAGTTCCATTTGAGTAGCGATAGCCTTGCATAAAGTTGCCGTACGCTTATGGTGCTCCGCAGTATTAGAATCCCTCTGCTCAACGAGATGGTTAAGACTCTGAATGATCTCCTCCATTGCTAAGTCTTGAGATCCACATGTGTTTAATTCGTTACGCACAGCTTCTATTTTATGGGAAAGACATGCTTCCAATATAGCTTCACCAAGTGCATCCAGTGAGCAGGGCTTCGTCAACAATTTGAATACATTAATTGCGTTGACAGATTGGATCGCTATTTCTAAATCAGCGTGACCTGTCAATAGAATCCTGCTTGTACGTGGATGATTCTTCTTGACCCATGACAAGAGGTCCAGGCCGCTCCCTCCCGGCATCCGCATATCAGAAATGACAACGTCAATATTGGAAAGACGATCAAAAGACCGTATAGCAGCGTACATACTGTCCGCGACATACACCGTGTATTGCCTTCCGAACTGCAAAACAAAATTATCCAGCAGGAGTTTATCGTCATCCACGAACAAGATGGAATACTCGTTCGTGACAGCTACTTTAAAATCAGCCTTATTCTTTACGTCAGTTTCATTAATTTTTATCTTTTCCGAATTTATTCCCACAGCTTCTCCTGTCGAGTGGATAGTCTCGCTCTTCTTCTGGAACCCGCTTTACATAAATCGGGCGATCCATAATTCAGAAGTTATTAAGCAATGAGAATGCCAACACGAAGAGGAAGATATTAATAATTAATAAAACAGTAATTACAATGAATTATGATTAATTATGATGTGAAATATAAAAAAAAGAAATCAGGAAAATGTTCCATGACACACATGTGTCTGATACACATGTGTGTCATAAAACACATCAATTTGCGGATTCGTCTTTTTGAATGCCGGACTCTTTCATCTTCCGGTACAGGGAACTTCTACTCATACCCAACTCACGGGCAGCTCTAGCCTTATTCCAGCTGGCTCCTTTCAGTGCTGCAAGCAGCATCTCCCGCTCCGACATTTCCTCGTATTGAGAGGAAACCTGCGTTTTGGCTCCAGCGAGCAAGGAATTCGGCAAATCGATCATGCGAATAACTCCGTTTACACACAGCGTTGCGCCGCGCTCCAGAGAATGCCTCAACTCCCGCACATTGCCCGGCCATGAATACTGCTTCAGCAGGTTCAGTGCATTATCAGAAATTTTAATGGATTTGCTGTCAAACTGCTTTGCAAGTTCGTCCAGAAAAGCTTTGACCAGCAAAGGAATATCTTCCCGTCGCTCTCTGAGCGGAGGCAACTCCAGATGCATTACGTTAAGCCGATAGAACAAGTCTTTTCTAAATAGCCCCTGCTCAACTAATTGCCCAAGATCCGCATTGGTTGCTGCGATGATCCTGACATCGGCCTTAATAGTTTTATGATCACCGACACGTTCAAACTCCTTTCGCTCAATGACCTGTAGCAACTTTGATTGCATTTCAACGGGCACATCGCCTATTTCATCCAACAGAATGCTCCCTCCATCAGCCGCCATGAAACGCCCCATGGAATCGCGAACAGCTCCGGTGTAAGCTCCACGCACACTTCCGAAAAGTTCAGCGGCGAACACTCCCTCCGAAAGAGACGGACAGTTTACCCGCACAAACGGCTTTTTGCTCCTTGGGCTGACGGCATGCAGCACCTCGGCCGCCAAGCTTTTTCCTGTCCCGGATTCCCCTGTGAACAGGACTGTTGCATCGACCTGCCCCAAACGGTGAAGCATGGCACGAAGCCTGACGACGACATCGCTTACTCCTACAAACCGATCTAGTGGAGCAGAAAAAACAATATCGTCATCCGGTGCAGCCGTGCGTTCCATATACGACACGATACAAGTGTTGATGACCTCTTTCAGGTTCGTCGTGGGACAGGGCTTTGTCAGAAAATGCGAAACCCCGCCATCGTTCACCGCCGCCATTGCCGTATCAAGGTCGGCATACCCCGTCAGCATGATACGGACGGCATCCCTGTCAAGCGCGGCGGCCTGACGCAAAAAATCGACACCGTTCATGAAGGGCATACTCATATCGGAAACAATAACCGCATAACGCTTTCCGCTCTTTAATAACTCAAGAGCCGCCAAAGGCGAAGTGCAGGTCTCCACAACATGGCCTCTCCAAAAAGTAGCCTTGAGCGTTTCCAGCAACAGCGTATCATCGTCAACAAACAAAAGTCTCGGCTTCTTATTTTCCATAGGGGTCCTGATTATTGCAGAGTACCATAAAGGCCCATTCATCAACTATTGCATATTCAAATCGTAGCAAAACAATACCGAAAACTAAACCCAAGATAAAGCAACCAATCCTTGCTTGAGCCCACGCTCCACTTTAATCCACTTCGCAATCTTTACCTTTGATAATCCACCGTAGCTTTTTGCCATAAGAAAAGCCGCTCCTGTCAGACTGCATTAATAGTCTAACAGGAACGGCTTTAGTAAAAAACTTTACCACATATCTACAATATAAATATCTAATTTATTTCATTTTATTCAACAGTGACGCTCTTAGCCAAATTTCTGGGCTGATCAACATCCTTACCCAGATAATCCGCTGTTTCATATGCAAATAGCTGCAAAGCAGGAAGAGCCATAAACGCGTTTAACGGCCCCCAGACTTCGGGCAGAATCCAGCGGTGCTCAACATCAAGCTCTACACCGGGATTGGTAAGAGCTATAATTTCTCCGCCTCTGGCCTGCACTTCCACCAGATTAGATTTAACTTTGGGGAAAAGATCATCTTTCAATGCCATAGCAAAAGTAGGGAAATTAGAATCAATTAACGCGATGGGGCCGTGCTTCATTTCTCCGGCAGCATAACCTTCTGCATGAATATAGGAAATTTCCTTAAGTTTCAAAGCCCCTTCAAGGGCAAGCGGGAAGTACTGTCCGCGACCCAGATAAAAAAAGCTGCTTGCTTCGGAATATTCGCGGCTAAGCTCCTTAGCTCTGAGGCGCATGGCGGGAAGTTCTGCGTCCAAAATTGAAGGAAGATTGCGTAAATCTTTAACAGCGCGGCTGTAAGTTTCCTCGTCGATTGTTCCTTTGCGCTTTCCCCAGTAAAGAGCCAGCAACAGCAATGCTGTGAGCTGACTGCACATGGCCTTGGTGGAAGCAACACTGATCTCAGGCCCGGCCTGTGTATACATAATGTAGTCTGATTCACGGGCAACGCTGGAACCGACCACGTTACACAGTCCAAGAATCGGAAGCCCTTTTTGTTTTGCCAGCTTGATCCCTGCCAAGGTGTCAGCTGTTTCTCCGGACTGGCTGATAGCAAGCGCGAGGCCTCCCTTGCTCAAAATTGGATCACGATAACGGAATTCCGAAGCAATTTCGACATCAACAGGAATTTTAGCCCACTGTTCTATGAGGTATTTACCCCAAAGTCCGGCATGATACGAAGTTCCGCAAGCTATAATGTGCAACCTTTCGGGTGGCGTCATGTCTGCGATTTCCGACAGAATAACTTCACGGTTATTCGTATCTATACGCCCGGCCAGACAGTCTGAAATGACTTTAGGCTGCTCAAAAATTTCTTTGATCATGAAATGCTTATGTCCGCCCTTCTGTGCGGCCTGAACATCCCAATTGATAGTGCGAACTTCTTTTTCAACAGGCTCAAGAGTGTCTGCCCTGAAAACTTCCCATGAAGAGGAAGTAATCTTGACCAATTCTCCGTCCTCAATGAAAACAACTTCGCGGGTATACGGAAGAAATGCAGGAATATCGGAAGCCACAAAATTTTCGCCAACACCGACACCCATTACCAAAGGACTGGAAACACGGGCGGCATAGACTATTCCGGGTTCATCCACACTGACGAGAGCAATTGCATATGCCCCTTCAACCTGATTAAGAGCCCATGAAATGGCTTTAAGCATAGTTTCAGTATGCTTACGGCCCTCAGCAATAAGATTTACCAAAACTTCTGAATCTGTATCAGAGCGGAATTCATACCCTTTAGTAACAAGGTCGGCCTTTATTTCCTGGTAATTCTCAATAATTCCGTTATGAATCATGGCTATTTTTTTATCATGATCAAGATGAGGATGAGCATTTTTTTCTACAGGAACGCCATGAGTAGCCCAGCGGGTATGCCCGACTCCGAAAGTGGAATTGGTTACATTGATATGAGACAGTTTTTCATCAAGAGCCGCAAGCTTTCCTTCTGCACGAACAAGATCAATTTCCTTATTCTGTACGGTTGCAACCCCCGCAGAATCATATCCGCGGTACTCAAGTCTTCTCAATCCTTCAACGATTAGAGGCACAGCGGGACGATGCCCGGCATATCCTATGATTCCACACATATATAAATGTCTCCTGATTATTATATTCGGTAGGCAAATATCAAAAAAATTTATCTAACCGTGAACTTTCTTTTGAAACTCCGGCCACTGAGCCATAAGTGCTCGTAGAGCCTTGCCTCTGTGTGAACGTGAATTTTTAGTTTCACGAGTCATTTTTGCAGCAACGCAACCCAGTTCCGGATCAAAAAACAAAGGATCATAACCGAAACCTTCATCGCCTGAAAGTTCAAAAGCGATACGCCCGTTCCATTCGCCACGACTTTGTATACGGATATTGTCAGGAGTGGCGGCAACCATCACACACACAAAACGGGCTGTACGCTTTGCTTCTTCCACACCTTTAAGTTCATCAAGAAGCTTGCTGTTATTTTTTGCGGGAGTTGCATCCTCACCGCTATATCTTGCAGAATAGACACCGGGCCTGCCGTCTAAGGCGTCTACTTCCAAGCCGGAATCGTCAGCAACAGCAATAAACCCTGTGATATTAGCGACAGTCTGTGCCTTGATTATCGCATTTTCCAGAAAAGTTTCACCCGGTTCAGGTATTTCACCGATCTCAGGATACTCATCAAGACCCTTTACTTCTAATTCGAAATCTTTAAGAAGCTCTTTAAATTCAGCTATCTTTCCCTTATTACTGGTGGCAAGCACTACTGTTTTCAAACCCGTCTCCCATGCAATATATTTAAATCTACGGATGAAAAAATCCGCACCATTAAGTTCATCAATAATATGATGAGAGACTAATACTCGCTAGCAGTTTTTTACGCAACCGCCATACGCGGAGGCAAAAACAAAGTAACACTTGTTCCTTCGCCTTCACGGCTTACCAGTTCAATTTCTCCGCCGAAGTCTTCCATAATTTTTTAACCATCGACAACCCCAGTCCATTTCCATTAATTTTAGTAGAATAAAAAGGATCAAAAACCCGCTCGCGCTTTGCAGCAGGAATTCCGGGGCCGTTATCGCTCACTTTCAGCCAGACCCGATCATCGGTTACTCCGGTTGCAACGCTGATCAGACCGCCGTTCGGCATGGCTTCCATCGAATTCATAACCAAATTTATAAGACACTGTTTCACCTGCTCCGCAGTCCCTTGTCCAACCGGATTCTGTGAGTCCAAATCAAATTCAACTTCAACTCCCTGCTGCTTACATTCCAAAGACAGCAAACGCATAGCACTCTCAACCTCATCATTGACATTAAAAGCTGCTATTTCAGTGTCATGTGACCTTACAAAACTCAATATATCTTTTAAGAGGGTTTCCAGACGTTTGGCCTCTTCATAAATTATCTCTATTTTTTCATGCCCGTCATGATCTATACTCATATTTTTCATTAAAACTTTTGCGAATCCCCCCATAGCCACAAGAGGATTACGAATCTCATGTGCAACATATGCAGCAAGCTCACCGACAGTGGCCATACGTTCAGCCTGTCGCAATCGTTGTTCCATGAGCGTTCTTTCGGTAATATTTCTCCGCATAATAACAAGCTGAACAACCCGCCCGATCTGTTCATCTGAAATAGGATAAATATAAATTCTAAAAAAATTAAGCTTACCTTCAGAATCTTCTTCCGAAAGCATCAATTCCCCACGCTTGCCTTTCTCCATGGCCCCGACATCAATAACACCATTCTTTACAGGGCAAACCGTTGCGATCGATTCATAATATTTCAACGGATTCTTATTCCGTATTTTTATTATTTCTTCCCCGACCAAATCAGAAAAATGTTTATTACAATCAACGATCATTCCTGTGGAACCAATTATCATGATCTCTTCAGGAAGTTGATCCACCACGCATTTAAACAAAGCCTGAGTCTGCATGAGGTCTACTTTACAAGCGACCCACAGACGATCAGTGGCCTGAAGTTTAAGGAAGAAACGGGCAGCAGGAAGCTCCACCAGAGAAATATGAGCAGGCAAAATTTGACGAAGAGTGGTCACCGGAAAGTTCAAAAACCATGGTAATTTCAGGATGGGACGTAATCATATCCTCAACCTGTTCATATATAGGAATATCAAAATCATCAGCGGCGCCGTTTGCTTTGTAATCAGCAAGAACCCCTGCAATCAACTTGATATCGTCCTCTTCCCTTTTGCTCTCCCGCAACAACTGGACAAGTGAAGATACCACTGCAGAATCTCCAAGAATCCCGATGTAATCGCAATGAGTTTCACGCAATAGGCTTTCAAACATAATCTCTCCATTTCAATAGATAGATAATCCGTGTTGAGAATAAACTATTTTCGACGAAAAGCACAATCGAGAAACGATGTATTTCCAGCTTTGCAGATATAAAAGAATCGGGTAAACATTGCGAAACACAAGTTAGCAGACAATTTACCGCCGAATCATTACAAATCTAAAATATTTTTCTCAAATGGAACAAATTTCATGTCTATTAAAAAAATCAGAGTTTTCACCATCAGCCTTGGTTGCCCAAAAAACAGAGTAGATACCGAAAGAATGCTCGGAGCCTTGGGTGACAACATGATCGCAGCCGAATCTCCGGAAGAATCCGATCTTGTTCTTATAAATACATGCGGCTTCATCCAGCCGGCGGTCGAAGAATCCGTACAGTCCATTCTAGAATCCGCTGATGCCATTGCAGATATTACTCCTAAACCTATTCTTGCCGTAGCCGGATGCCTTGTCAGCAGATATGGCAAACTGGAAGAAGAGATGCCCGAAGTGGATCTGTGGCTTTCAACATTTGATCTGGATACATGGCCTGCTCTTGCTGCCAAAGCCCTCAAAAGGGAACTGCCTCAAGAACACCAGAGAGCACTTAGCACAGGACCTGCTTTTGCTTACCTTAAAATCAGTGAAGGATGTTCTCATTCATGTAACTTTTGTACAATTCCTTCGATTCGTGGACCTCAAGTCAGCCGTGAACCTGCAGGCTTAATAACCGAAGCAAAACAAATTCTCGCACAAGGCGTGCCGGAAATCGTCATAGTAGGACAGGATTCCACCGCTTATGGATCAGACTTAAGCAACCCTGATGCAAATTTAAAATATCTGATTGAACAGCTTCTGCCTCTTAAAGGTCTTGAGTGGCTAAGACTTATGTACCTATATCCGGCAGGATTAACCGACTCAATGCTGGAATTTCTGGCTAAGACCGGCAAACCCTTTCTGCCGTATTTCGATATACCGATTCAGCACGCTCATCCGGATATACTATCCTCAATGGGCCGCCCCTTTGCCCGTGATCCGCGGAAAGTAATCGACAGGGTTCGCAAACACATTCCTGATGCAGTCCTGCGCACCAGTATCATAGTCGGATACCCCGGTGAAACGGATGAACACTTTAAAGAACTTCTAAAATTTGTGAAAGAAACCAGATTCCAAAACTTGGGAGTTTTCGCATATCAAGCTGAAGAAGGAACGCCAGCCGGGGACATGGAACAACTCCCTGAAGAACTGCGTGAAGAAAGACGTAAAATTTTGATGGAAATGCAGGCTTCCATAAGCCATGAAATTCTGGAAGAAAAAGTTGGCGAAACCATTCAGGTTCTGGTCGAGGAACCGAACGAAGAATGGGATGGTCTGTTTACCGGAAGAGTTTGGTTCCAAGCCCCGGAAGTGGATGGAATCACCTATATCAGCGCACCTGAAGGCGGAGTTGAACTTGCTCCCGGAATGATGGTTGAAGCTGAAATAGAAAGCGTTACCGACTACGACCTTGTCACCTTGGTTCTTCCATAATATAATCAAACAAAATAAAGACTAAGAGGAACTCATGTCTGAATTTTCAAATGTAACAGTTACAAAAATGGCCAATGTTTATTTTGACGGAAAGGTTACCAGCCGCAAAGTCTCTTTCACAGACGGATCGTTCAAAACTTTGGGAATCATGCTTCCCGGTGAATATGAATTCGGAACAAATCAAGCGGAAGTGATGGAAATCCTGCAGGGCACCATGAAAGTTCTCTTGCCCGGCACAGAAAATTGGCAGACAGTCACCGCCGGAGAAAGTTTCAATGTACCCGCCGACTCAAAATTCAAACTGGTGGTTGAAACTCTTGTAGACTACTGCTGTTCATACATAGATTAGATAAAGTTTCATCCCGCTTATTGTTAACGGAATACTCACCTATATGGAAGTTGCTAATGTTTTTGACCTTGAACACGTCCCGGTAAAAAAATACTGCAATAGATTTTAGCGTGTAAACGTTTCTAATTAATTTCACAAAAGGCTTTTATTTCTAATAAAAGCCTAAGGATACGCTTATGGATTTTTTGAGTACACTGGATATCGTAATTGGTAAAATTGGTGCGTTCGCATGGGGCCCTCCAATGTTGATTCTGCTTGTTGGAACAGGCTGTTGGCTCACCTATTCACTACGCGGAATTCAATTCAGCAAGTTATGGCACGCTCTATACCTTGCCCTTGTTAAACGAAAAGAAGAATCCGATGAACCGGGCGATATCACCCACTTTCAAGCCCTAATGACTGCTCTTTCAGCAACAGTCGGAACCGGTAACATCGCAGGAGTAGCTACAGCTATTGCCATGGGTGGTCCCGGAGCATTGTTCTGGATGTGGGTTACCGGACTTGTGGGTATGGCCACTAAGTATGCAGAAGCTGTTCTGGCGGTAAAATACAGAGTTGTGGACGAAAATGGCGAAATGAGTGGCGGCCCGATGTACTATATTTCCGCCGGGCTGAAAATGCCGTGGCTTGGAACTATCTTCGCTATCTGCGCCTCTGTAGCTGCATTCGGTATAGGCAATATGGTACAATCCAATTCCGTAGCGGATGCAGTGGAAAGCACTTACAATATTTCACCGACCATAACCGGTATAATTCTGATGGTTTGTACTGCCGCAGTTATTCTCGGCGGAATCAAAAAGATTGGAAAAGTAACAGGATTACTCGTTCCGGTAATGATTGTGTTTTACATGGCCGGAGCATCCTACATCATCATTACCAAAATAGCGGAAGTTCCAGCGGCTCTGATTTTCATAGTTGAGCAGGCATTTAATCCTACTGCGGCTATCGGCGGATTTGCCGGGGCATCAATCATGATGTGTATCAGAATGGGTGTTGCCCGCGGCGTATTCTCAAACGAATCCGGCCTAGGTAGTGCCCCTATCGCGGCGGCGGCGGCACAAACCAAAAGCCCGATAACGCAGGCTCTGGTTTCCATGACCCAGACCTTTATCGACACCATCGTAGTCTGCACGATGACAGGTCTCGTTCTGATCCTTACAGGAGCCTGGTCAAACGGTGCAACAGGAGCAGAATTAACTACCATCGCTTTTGCTGAAGGCATGCCCGGCGGTGCACACGTTGTAACAATCGGCTTAATCCTGTTTGCATATTCGACAATTCTCGGGTGGAGCTACTATGGTGAAAAGTCCATTGAATACCTGCTCGGAATCAAGGCTGTACTGCCATACCGAGTGGTTTTCGTATGTTTCGTAGGCCTTGGAGCTATCGCCAAACTCAGTCTGGTTTGGAACATTTCAGACACGCTGAACGGATTAATGGCTATCCCTAATCTTATAGGGCTGCTTCTATTAACTCCAGTGGTTGTCTCAGAAACAAACAAGTACTTTAAAAACAAAGAAACGGACAAGAATACCGACGTTCCTCTGGGTGAATTTCAAGCATCCGGAAGAAAATCAAAATAAATATCAGCTGATCTAAAACCCAAAAAGCCCCTGAAGAAATATCCTTCAGGGGCTTTTTTAAATCTATATACCGTCAACTTATTGAGACTATTTACATATCCAGAATCTCAACAGATCGGTTTTTAAAAGCTGGATTATCTAGATATTGCGATATGGCCTCAGCTCCCCGGTCAAAATTATAGACTATTTTTCCAACCAGATTTTTACGGGAACAACTACACATCTGCGGAGTAAATTTTATTCCCCCCTTCCCCTCAAGTACGACTTTATATTTAAGTTTCGTATCTTGCCCAATAATACCTGGTGAACCACTGATCGCAACATCATCATTTACAATAATCAGGACTGCCTTATCTACTACATTTTTATTTAAGACAAGACATCGATTTAATTTGTTAATTTCAAAACTGTTAAGATCTAAATTTTTAGCTGAAACACCTAAAAAAAATTTATATCCAACGTTAAGAACAGGCTTGGCTATAGACATCTTGCTTACAAAGAACAACCCAGTACCTATCAAAACGAAAATAACCAATGCCACAGTAAGGCACAAAATTTTTTTTGATTTTTTACTATCCAAAATATTGCCTGTATCAAATAGAAAGTTTCAAAGTTTACCCCTCACACCCCTGAAATTACTATAAACTTTATAATTGAACAGTCAATCAATATATTAAACAAATCAACTGCCCATACGGCACCTTACTATTTTCACATCAGCCTGTTGTTTTTTCTCGTACTCTGCGGAAGCTTCAACCGCAGCCGCCCACGAATCAAATTCACCGAACCGCACGCAATACCACTGTCTATTATTGGAGGATGGAACAGTCACAACATATGCCGAATACCCTTGTTTCGTCAGATTTCTTCTAACTTTCAAAGCCGAAGACTCCCGCCTGTTCGAACTGACTTGTACAGAATATCGGACAGGTTCAAGTCCGGCCTTAACAATAGGAGAGCTTTTGGATAATTTACTTTGAATAACAGTTTTTTGTAATTTTGCACTGCTGATTTTTTTATCACGTACATCAAAAAACTGCCAAGCGAGAGGCCCATCAAGCGGTCTGGAATAAATTAAATAACTTCCTTCGCTGTCTGATAAAAAATTAAAAATATCATCTTCTTGAACTTTCATGGAGGAAACAGTTTTACCAGTCTTTCGGTCCACAACTTTAAGCTGAACTCCGGGGTATATTCCACCTTCTTCCATGGCAAAAGAGATAGTAGAGTTAGCGGAAAAAACAGCTACCCCCTTAGAAGATTCAGGCTTTGTCAGTAGCTTTAACCCCGTATACGCAGGAGACTCCGTGCGAACTGGAAGCGGTAGACTCATTACTGGATCACCATAAAAAATCAGATCATATAGCGGCCCCAGCTTTTCTCCGCGACGACGGTTCTGCACAAACTGAGCACGAGCCTCTGACAGAGCCTCGGCAATTCTATACTTTCCGCTGAAATATGCCTTATGGAACTCAATCAAAATCCGTGAGGTTCCGTCAAAATCAACGCGCGAAATCCGCCCGTCATCAAGTTCAGCCGTTATTTTACCAGAATCACCGCACCCGGTCATCACAGCCAGTCCGGCCCCCCTTGAAAGCACTATCGCCTCGGCAGGGGTGATAGAAGCTGAATTAATCCTCGCAGGTTCACAGGAAGGATTAAGAACAATAGGCAATCCCGGTTTGTAATCGAGACTTAAAATAGCAGATGTGGGCAAAGTTCCGTTCCCAATTCTGAAACCGTCAGCGACAGAATCAATAGCCAGCCACTGAACAGAAGCATCATCCTCAGTAAGGCTCTGACTAAGCCTTTCCGGCTGGCAACCACCGGCTCCGCCGAGATAACGTATAGCTTCCGGTCCGGCCATGCCTTCCTCTTGTAAACTGAAAAACAAAAGTTCAGGATCAGACAAATAATTTTTTGAAAACCCTTCTCCGCCTATAAACGAAACAGGCCAAGCCGGACGAAAAGCACGATCCACGTACCAGCGCTCATATTTCTCAGCCACAACCACAGCCTCGGCTGCGTTTCGAGCAGGAATTCTACCGACAGGTACAACGTTTTCAGGAGAATCCGCTAGACCTCCATAGCCGTAATCAGAAGAATAAACAGAAGTTCCATTTCCAGTCTGAAACTCTGAAACAGGAATAACAAATTTATTACCTAAAATAAGAACTGACATGATCGAGCCGTTCTTATTCAGTTCTGTAATTTCCTTCTGAATGCCAACAACAACAGCCCTGCTGGACTCAGCAGTGCCATTCACTGTTCCGGCATTTAGAAGGATAGAGTCCACACCTTCATATTCTCGATGCAGATATGAAAAAAGCAAAGCCGCCTGCTTAAACTCATCAGTGTAAACGATTATACATTTATCTTTCTCCGTCAGGTCCGCAGTAGAAACCTTTAACGGAACAACGGGAGCGACCTGAACATTACGAGAAAAGGATCGCAACTTACAGCCGCACATAAGAACAGATAAGAGGATAAAAACAAGCGGCAATGTGATCCATTTAATTTTACTGATCAACACCCGACCCTCCGAATTTCCACTTTTTTCAGCAGTTCCTCCCAAACCATTTCCACACTTATATCTGTCATACATTTGTGGTGGTTTTTTGGACACTTACTACTGCCATGAAGACCGCAAGGTCTGCAATCCAACACTTCACCGGATTCAAGAACAGAAGAGTATTCACCTCTGGGAAAAAATCCGAATCTGCGGACAGTTGGTCCGAAAAGGGCAATAAGGGGAACATTTTGAACCCATGCAATGTGCATCGGGCCGGAATCGTTGGTGACATATACATCTAGATTTTTGATATAGGCTGCAAGCTGAGGAAGACTCAACTTTCCGGCAAGATTAATTATTTCAGAAGGGTTGCCGGACTGCTCTGCAATCCGTGAACAAATGTCCTCTTCCCCGGGCCCGCCAAACAGGATTACCCGAAATCCCGCATCCAGTGATTTTGCAATAGTTGATGCAAAATTCTGCTCAGGCCATTTCTTTGTTTCCCATGTTGAGCCGGGGTGAAAGCCTATTACCGGAGTATCCGAAAATTTCTCAAAAAAAGCTGATGCGTCTTCGAGTGCTGGTTCAGACAAATTAAGTTCAAAGGAAGGAGCAGTGCCGCTGATTCCCAAAGGCAAGCCAAGCGCCATCAACCTTTCCACTTCCTCAAACTGATCGAACCTGCGCATGACCCTGTGAGTATAGGCAAAACGGTTAAACCACGGCTGATCGTAACCTATACGTTCAGGAATCCCCGTAGCGCGGCTGACAAGGGCGGAACGCATACTTGTATGAGCTGAAATCCAAAGGTCAAAACCTTGCGCACCAAGTTCTCTGCCCAGACGAAAAGCCGCTCCCATTCCTTTTTGATCGCCTCGTTTGGCAAAACCATGAACAGATGTGAGTTCCTTTTGAGATTCAAAAAGAGGCTCAACACCCTTACGAACAAAAAGATGAATTTCAGCTTCCGGAAAACGCAGTGAAAGAGCTTTGATAAAAGGCAATGTAAGAACGGCGTCTCCAAGAAATGCAGTCTGCCACAAAGCTATTTTTTTATAATTATCTTTCATTACCAGTTGTATATTTTTATTTTTTTGAATTTTATATTTCTAATTAAATATCATTTTTCCGGAAAGAACACTTATGATCAGGACAAGTGCAACAGCAAACAAAACCAGCACCTCAGGAAAAGGGGTCATTCTGCCAAGCTTAGAACCGATCTGCTTTTCAATGCTGAAAAATCTGACCGCAGCGCCCACAAGAACAAGCATCCCTGAAAACAAAGCAAAAAGACTGAGCATACCTAAATCTTTTGACATCAGCGGATTAGCATCAGGAACAAAATGTTTCAAATAAAGACCGGCTTTCTCAAGCACAAAACCAAAGCCCAGAAGACCCAGCGCAGTGCGGCACCACGCAAGAAAAGTCCGTTCATTTGCAAGCAAAGTTCTCATAACGGCAAGACTGTTGGTATCAAGCGGAAGCGGTTTTTTTTCATCTGTCATCTCAGAACTCCGGGATTGCTGTCAGGCTGTTCTTGATCTAGAAGATATATCGCTATAGTATGTTACAAGACTGCGGGCAACAACCGTTGCCGGAATATTTCATGAATTAAGTTCACAAGAATTCCGGGAATACGCTCAAAATAATTATAAATAAATTCCGGCTCTGTGCCGCAAAAAGGATATTCCATGAAATACATCATGTTTGAGGACTTTTCGGGCGAAGCTCTTCCGATCCTATTCCCGAACCGTATCGGCTTTTTGGAATTCAGAGAACAAATTCCATACACAAAAGTTCTTTCCGCAGGATACGTGCAAATCAGGTCCGAAGGGATTTCCTGTCACGGTGAATGCAAAGAACTAAACACTAAAACCCGCCTTGAAGATTCAGGAATAATCCGCGAAAAACTGGATGCAGCTGAATCTTAAGACTTCTAAAAAAATAAAAAAACGGCCCTGAAAACTATTGTATCAGGGCCGCTTACTTTTCATTTCAATATTTCTGCTAAAAAAACAAACTGCTAATCGTATTTAACTGCACTGATCTTCATGAGCTTATCCCATGTATGAACAGCTTCAATCTGACGGACAGTTCCTGTCTTACCGCGCATTACAAGTGAAGTTGTCTCTGCGCCGTACCCTAGGTAACGAACTCCGCGCAAAAATGTTCCACCTGAAATACCTGTTGCGGAAAAGAAAATATCATCACTCTTAACGAGATCGTTAACAGTCATAATATCACGCAGGTCATATCCCTTCTCTTCCATGGCAATTTTTTCGCTTTCGTCCTGAGGATCGAATTTAGCGAACATTTCTCCGCCCATAATTCTGATGGCACATGCAGCAAGAACACCTTCAGGAGTTCCGCCTGTTCCCATCATTACATCTACGGGACAACGAGGATCAACAACCATGAGTGCACCGGCTACATCACCGTCGGTATGCAACTGGATTCTGGCTCCGGCATCACGAATTTCCTGAATAAGGCCGTGATGGCGTGGTTTTTCAAGAACAAAAACAACGAGATCATCAACATCTTTATTGAGAGCCTTTGCTATCTTCGCAAGATTGTCCTTAACAGGTGCGTTAATATCAACCATATTTCGCGCAGCAGTTGGAACAACCAGTTTCTGCATATAATAACTCGGTCCGGGATCAAGCATCATGCCTGTAGGAGCAACTCCGACGACTGAAATTGCATTAGGGCGACCGTAAGCAAGAAGGTTGGTTCCTTCTACCGGATCAACAGCGACATCCATTCCCGGGCCTTCGCCCGCACCTAATTTTTCGCCGTTATAAAGCATGGGAGCATGATCTTTCTCTCCCTCACCGATTACAACAGTTCCGCTGATTGCAAGACTGTTAAAACTGAGACGCATAGCATCTACAGCAGCCTGATCGCCGGCATTTTTATCGCCACGTCCAAGCCATCTGGCAGAAGCCAGTGCAGCAGCTTCGGTTACGCGGACAAGATCAAGAGCTAAATTTCTCTGGGGAGCTTCCATTCGCCTATCTCCAAAATGAGTGTTTGATTGGTTCGATTTCCACCGACAACAGTCATGGCAATTACATAAAAACAGCTGTCAGTCCAGTTTTCATAGTTACCCTAAAAAGTATAAAAAAGCACGGTCTGCAATCCTATTTTGTTACCTTAATATATACATGGTTGATTTTTAGCCGATGCAAGCTTATTAAGAAAACGTCTAAACTTTTTTTAGAACCAACAGGTCCATCTTTAAGGTTTCAAAAACCTCTAAGATAACTAATAAAAAAAACACTCCATGGAATATATGCGCAAATTTTTCTTTCAAAACCTTGTTATGGGCCTTTTCCTTGCAGGACTTCTTGTTTCGGTGACTCCTGCCAGCGCATTCGGGGCAAGTATTAAAGATCAATTCACTGTCGCATGGAAACAATTCCATGCTCTTTCAAAAGATAAGAAAAAATCTCAATATCGCTCAGAATGGGACAAGGCTGCTAAAAAATTCAGAAATGTTTTTAAAAGATCCCCCCGTGGAGAATATGCTCCTAAGGCCCTTTATTATCTAGGCAGATCATATGAAGAATTAGGTTATCACAGCGGATTGAAAAAAGATTTCAGAAAATCAGTTGATTACTACGGACGTATGGTCTCAAACTTTCCATCCCATGCATGGACCGATGACAGCCTTTTCCGAAGAGCGGAAATAAGACTTAGAAAATTAAATGAAAAAGACCTCGCCTATTCCGATTATCTGACAATAGTTCACCGTCACTCCAAATCTGACATGTATTCCAAAGCCCGTGCAAGGCTTGATTCCATGGACCGCAAGGGCATGTCTCCTAAACAGCAGAAACGAAGTAAGCGTACAAAACCTTCGAGCACCATAGTTCCGACCTCTGCTCCGGTAGTAAAAGATTCATCAAGCAGACGCGCCAAGCTTTTATCAGTCCGATATACCAGCAGTGACTCATACACCCGCGTGGTTCTGGACCTCGATGATGAAGTCCGTTTTCGTTACCAGCTTTTAAATCCGAACCAGAGTGTTAACCGTCCGCACAGACTTTATATTGATCTGGAAAACACAATACTTGGAAAAAATGTACATAAGGCTACAGATGTTGCCGACGGTATTTTAAAAGACATCCGCTCCGCGCAGAAAGACCCGAGAACAGCCCGCGTTGTGCTGGATTTCAATGCCATGCAGGATTATAAAATTTTTCCGCTGGAAAATCCTTTCAGGCTGGTCGTGGATGTACAGGCCCCCGAAGCAGGGTCAGTTGTTAGACAAAACAAATCAACTAAAAAGAAACGAACAACCACAACCACAACCACAACCACAACCAAGTACACTCCTCCCGCAAACAGTAAAGCCATGGCCGGAGATCTGCTTGAGCAACTGGGACTCACCTTTAAAACCATTATGATCGACCCGGGACATGGCGGAAAAGACCCAGGTGCAAGTGCGAACAGGATCAAAGAAAAAAATATCAACCTGCGCTTTTCAAGAATTCTGGCCGCAAAATTAAAAAAAGCCGGATTTAACGTTCTCTACACCAGAACAACTGACGTCTTCATTCCTCTGGAAGAGCGCACAGCAATGGCCAACATTAAAAAGGCGGATATGTTTATATCCATCCATTGCAATGCACACCGCAATTCAGCAATAAACGGCCTTGAAACCTACACTCTTAACCTTGCACGTAACCGTAATGCTGTCCGCGTAGCAGCTCGTGAAAACTCTATTTCGGCGAAACGTATCAGCGATCTTCAAGTTATTCTAACAGACCTTATGCTTAATTCTAAAATGAAAGAAAGCAAAGACTTAGCTAAAAATATACATACAAAATCATTGGCAAATATTCGTCTAAAATGGTCTGTAAAAGATCAAGGAGTACGTGAAGCTCCCTTCTATGTTCTTATGGGCGCAAAAATGCCATCAGTACTTGTAGAGCTTGGATATCTTACCAATAAAACCGAGGCATCAAGGCTCAAATCCGACAAATATCTTGCCTACGTTGCCGACGGAATAGTAAAGGGTGTTTTGGAATACAAAAAACAAATTGAAAGATACGCCAGTCTTTAGATATTAAGAATTAAAATTCGAGAACAGGAAGGAACTGATCATGATTAGCCTTAATATTCCCGGCTTCGGTGCTCTTAATATTGAACATCTCGTTCTAGACTACAACGGCACAATCGCCCTTGATGGCAACCTGCTGCCCGGAATCGGTAAAATAATACAAGAACTTTCTGTGGATATTGAAGTCCATGTACTGACGGCCGATACTTTCGGCCAATGCGAAGAAAATCTGCTAGGACTCCCCGTCTCAATACATATCATAAGCGGAACTGAAGAAGACAAAGCAAAACTCGATTATATAAACTCGGTGGGAGTTGAAAAATGTGCGTGCATCGGAAACGGTCGCAACGACACACTTATGCTGAAAGAAGCAGCTCTGGGAATTGTAATCTCAGGACCGGAATGTATGTCGATGACAGCCGCACGTTCAGCAGACATAGCTGCTTCAGATATAATTCACGCACTGGGACTTTTCACGCACCCCATCAGACTCATGACCACTTTAAGATATTAGCCGTTCGTCTTGGTTCCTGAATAAGTAAAAGCCTTCTTATCCATAGTGTAATAAGTGCCCCGGTCTATTCCATAAGAATTACCGCAGGAACAGAAAATCTTCCCGTCTCTTTCTTCCAGATTCCATATTTTTTTAATCCGCTCTTTATGACAGCGATGCACTTCGCCTTGCCCGATTTTATAATACTTCAAGAGCTTTCGCCGGCAAGCGGCGCATTTAAGAATTAACATGATATACGTTTACACAAAGCGGTAAGAATCCACTCCGATACTCTGCATTTTTTCAAGAACAGCAACAACTTTAGACATCGTGATATCAAGATCTTTTTCACCCTTTTTGCAAACCGCAAAAGACGCGGTTCCCTTGAAGCGTTCGCCCACGGAACCGATTGCAGTTTTTGCAAATCCGGCCTGCGCGGCTACAAGATCATTTTTCAAAATCTCGGAATCCTCGGCTAAAATAATAAAACCGCCATCCCAACGGGCGGAAAGCAACCAGCCGAGTGATTGTTGTTCCAAATTAGCCGCAGCCTTTTTAAGAGCAGCAGCTCCTGCGTCCCATCCGAATCTGGAATTAATTTCCAGCATATTATCCACGTTAAATGCAGCCAGAACCGGAGTACGTTCCTGCTTGCTGTACTTTTCAAAAATCTCACGCCCCTGCTCAATAAAAGTATTCAGGTTGCCAAACCCAGTCAAAGGGTCACGGCTATAAGCATCTTTGATTGAAGAAATGCGTTCCAGCTCATTAATATTATTTGTGACACGCCATGAAAATTCTTCGACCTCAAACGGTTTTTTAAGAAAATCATTAGCCCCGCGTTTAAGGAATTTGGCTGTAATCGCACCCGAATCATGAGCAGAAACTCCGAGAATGGCTAGCTGATCCCTGTAATGAGTTTTACGAACCTCGGTGACCAGTTCAAATCCATCAAGTTCCGGCATTTCATAATCGGTCAGCAAAAGCTTCACATCGGGATTAGCACGAATAATATCCAGAGCTTTGGCTCCGTCTTCAGCAGCAAAAACATTAAAATTAAGACGTTCCAAAAGCTTGCACATAATCTTTCTGGCTGTGCCGTTATCTTCAGCCACCACAACTTTAATATCGCGGTTAGAATGAATTCTGCTTATTAAATCCACCATTTCGTCAAGGTCAGTACGACTCCCCTTGTTGAAATAATCAAGCACATTCTTTTCAATGAACCGATTGCGTATTTTCTCATCAAAAGTTGAAGTTAAGACAATGCAGGGAATCTTACGGGAAAGAACATAATCTACAGCCTCACCGTCCGGAGCTCCCTTAATATTCAGATTCAGTACAGCAATAAAAATGTCCTCTCCGTTATTTTCAAGCATCTCTTCAACCTGATCAAGAGAAGAAGCTGTTATTGTATCAAACGGAGTAAGGCTCTCGATATGTTCTGTAATAATCCGAACCTGTGTATGACTACTTTCTACTACGAGTACTGTATTTTTTGCGCTCTCGGACATAAAATCTCTCCTGTTTATAACAAGGTAAAGACAAACCAAAACTGATCCAAATCAATCAGTTCTTATTTCACCTTCATATTTTATCAGAACATCATCAACTGTAACATTTTCTTTTACTTCAATCTTTTCAGAATCAACTCCTGCCAAAGCATCATCAACAGCTTTTTGATCTGCAAGATGTTCGTTCAAAGCCTCTACTCCGGTACTGTTGGTCTTTGAATGCTCATACTCATCAAGATTTGCACTTACTACAGCAACCCCGACAGCCCCTGCCACAACCCACAAACATCCGGTAGAAATAGAAGAAAACACAAGAATGCATAAAGCAGTAATCAGTGCATTTTTCACGAGTCAGTATTATCCTCTCGTCTGTCAAAAAAATTTACCGGCATAATCACTATTTCTCCATGAACTTAAAAACTTCAACCTGATAATCTTAAACACAACAGACTGCTCTGTCTTGATTTATATTCTAAAAATTCACTATTTTCAATTTTCTACAATGAATAACTGTCATAGATTATGACTTAAACGACATCCATATGGAAGTACTCACATTCACTCTTTAAAAATCAAACAAATTTCAACGTTAATACCATTATACATAAGCAAATTGTTATAACAGTTTTAAATTTGACCACATATACCCTTAATTTACAACTTTAAATCAACTTATACTTTTTTACGCCACACATATTCTATGCATAAAGAATATAAAATTAACTAAAAGATGTATAAAAAGACCGTTCACGTGATCGTATCGTATGAAACAGTGCAATTTTTTGCAGTTATACATAAAAAGAACAAAACATGTTTCTAAAAAAGACGTAATACATTTGACACCATCTATAATCTACTTTATCCCTTGTCTTTCCAGTATAGTCGTTAGTATAAAAATAATCCCCAAAGGAGATATCCAGTGGAAGACTATCTTAAAGAAGCTTTGGAAATAGTCAAAGCACAAGCCAGCGTCAGAACCATGAATGAAGAAGAAATGACTTCAATGGTTCGCAAACTGTCTGCCGGCATTCAGGCAATTGCTGAAAATACACTTCCAGCGAAAGAAGACGCTCCCGCATGCGATCCCAAAAAGTCTATTAAAGAAAAAACTATTGTCTGCTGTGAATGCGGTAAGTCTTTTAAGATCATAACTAAAAAGCACCTTTCTTCACATGACCTGACACCTGACGAATACCGGGAAAGACACGGCATGAAAAAGAAAACTCCTCTTGTATGTAAATCGCTTCAGCGTGAACGTCGCAAAAAAATGAAAGAAATGCAGCTTTGGACAAAACGCGGCCAAAAATAATCCGTTTTTTCCAAAATGACTACTAAAAGGCCATCCATGTTTGTGGGTGGCCTTTTCAAATGCTTCCCACCAAGGCCAATCTGTTATAACATTATAAAAAAACAACGGGTTCATAAACTCACAACGGGACTGAAACCAGTTAAGACATGAACAGACGAACGTTTATTAAAACGCTTTGCGCAGTTGCTGCTGCGACCACCTTGTGTGGTTCGCAGACGATTGCCTGTGCGTCAGGAGCTGTCCGGACTGTAGATGATGAAGACCTGAAAGATTATCTTCACAGCATGGCAAATTTCGACCTGCCGCATATGGGCGACATTATCCTAATAGATACCCAACTTGCCCTGCTAAAATCCTCACTCAAAAGACTGCGAAGAATCCAGCGCTCTGTCGGCTTCGGAAATTTCTGTATACTCAGCTTTGACGAGGCGCTGCTTTATGCCCGCCAAAATCCATCTATCGGCAGCTTCACCAAAAAAGAACTATCTTTTTTAGACTATACATTCAGCTTTGATGCCTCCAATTACGGTTTCTACGGGAAAAGAACTATCTCCAACATAACCTCGCGTGTATCCAAAAAAGATCTCGTCAAAATCCAGGGAAGCGGAAATTTTTTATACCGGGGTCAACCGCATGAAACCTACAAATCAATAAAAAAGCTGCTTGGCAAAAAAGTTTATCTGACCTCCGGGGTCAGAGGGACTATGAAACAATTCATACTTTTTCTTTCAAAAGCAGCAGCAAATAAAGGCAACCTTTCACTGGCTTCGCGTTCTCTTGCCCCCCCCCGGATACTCTTTTCATGGCGTAGGAGATTTTGATGTCGGAGAGGCGGGACTTGGCGTGGCAAATTTCAGCATAAAATTCGCCCGAACGGAAACTTGTATGCAACTCCGCGAACAGGGTTACCTGAAACTGCGCTACCCGAGGGAGAATATGCTCGGAGTCCGGTTTGAGCCTTGGCATATCAAAGTAAAGGATATCAAGCTATAACAAGGGCTTACGGCTGAACCTAAAGATTATATCAAATAATACGATATGATATATACTCAGCACACCTGAGATATCATCTCATTTCTGATATACCGACTGTAGCTTTCATTTACTTTGTCGTATAAAGCAGTTAATTAATAAGGTGAATGGCAATGGAACTGTTTCGACAGAAACACCCGGAACAAAACGTTAAAACACGGATCGCATAAGAATGAGCAAAATCCTTCAACAGGATGAAGTCGATGCACTGCTTAGAGGCCTCTCCGGTGGAGAAGTTGAAGCTGAGCAATATATACCGGATGATGATTCCGGCGTAGTTACATTCGACCTTGCGAATCAGGACCGCATCATTCGCGGCCGTATGCCCGTGCTCGAAATTGTCAACGATCGTTTCGCTCGTCTGGCAACCAACAATCTTGCCAATACCATGCGCAAAAGGGTTGATATCAACCCCATATCTATCGACATGTCCAAATTCGGGGATTTCATGCGCTCACTGCCAGTCCCCACCTCACTTTCTATTTTTAAAATGGACCCGTTGCGCGGTAATGCCATTCTGGTTGTTGATTCACGCCTTGTTTTTGCCCTTGTGGAAAGTTTTTTCGGAGGATCAGGTTCACAACCGAAAGTCGAGGGGCGTGACTTCACTCCCATTGAACAGGCTATTGTTGACCGGGTTGTTAAAATTGCTCTCTCAAATCTTGAGGATTCATGGCGCCCTGTTCATGAAGTTCATCTTGAGCTTATCCGCTCCGAGGTTAATCCGCAGTTTGCAGCAATCGTTCCGCCCTCTGACGTTGTTATCGTCATCACTTTTGAAGTCGAGCTTGAAAACGCAATCGGCTCACTTATCGTCTGTTTGCCTTACTCAACGCTTGAGCCTATCCGCTCAAAACTCCACGCATCATTTCAGTCAGAAAGACTTGAAATCGACCATGTCTGGGTAAGCAGATTTAAAGAAAGACTTCTTGAAACTCCTGTTGAATTAGTTGTCCGCCTCGGCAGAACAAAAATCACAGGCCGCCAGCTTGTAAACCTCGAAGAAGGCGATCTCCTGCTTCTCAACACTGACGAAGAAGATATGATTGAATGTGAAGTTGAAGGAGTTTTAAAATACTACGGAATTCCAGGAAGAGTAAAAGCCAACCGGGCATTACAAATAACCAAGGCCATTGAGCCTAAGATGACCTAACGTCCTGTACTCAATCAACACCCGCTTGACTCTCTCTTCACCCCTATCTACAATCAAATTATTATTTTTTGACTATTAAGTGTATTTAAAAATACTTATTTCGTGATTACCATCAAAGAAAAGGCTCAAATGAACCGCATTACAGGATTAGTCCTGACTTATAATGGAGAACGGCTGTTAGATGAAGCTCTAGCAAGCCTTTCTTTTTGTTCTGAACTACTGATTATTGATTCAGGCTCCTCAGACTCCACGCTGGGAATTGCCAAAAAACATAATGCCCGCATCGTTCACAATGACTGGAGCGGAGCAATTGAACAGCATCGATTCGCGGTCACTCAAATCACAACTCCGTGGGTCGTGACCATTGATCAGGATGAAATAATTTCCCCGGAACTTGCAAAAAACATAATTAAAAAACTTAATAATCCCGAAGATGTAGACGGTTTTTACTGTGCACGAAAATCATGGTACTTTAACAGATTCATTCTCCACAGCGGCTGGTATCCCGACAAACTTTTCCGCATATACAGACCGGAAGGAATCACCATCGGAGGCATCAGACCGCATGAGGAACTTCGCCCTAAAACAAAGGCGGGAAATATTGCGGGAGATATAATTCATTACCCATATGAAAACTTCAACCAGCACCTTGAGAAAATAAACTACTATACTCAGGACGCAGCTGAAGACCTTTACTCCCGGGGTAAACGAGGATCTTTAGCCGGAGCTGTAGGACATGGGATCGGTAAATTTTTCAAGCAATACCTGCTTAAAATGGGATTTCTGGATGGCCGCGCAGGATTTATTATTGCTGTTCACGGCTTCTTTTACACCTTTCAAAAATATATCCGGCTGACCGAACTGGAACTGAAGGATAAGAAATGATAAATGAAGACAAACCCCACATTATAGATCTTCCCAAAATAGAAGATAACCGTGGCAACCTGACTTTCATTGAAAACAGCCGACATATTCCCTTTGATATCAAAAGGGTGTACTATTTATATGATGTTCCGGGTGGTGAGTCCCGGGGCGGGCATGCTCATAAAGAGTTAAGGCAATATATCATTGCAGCATCAGGCAGCTTCGATGTTGTCCTTGATGACGGAAAAAACAAAACGACATTTTCGCTAAATCGTTCCTACTACGGGTTGTATATTCCCAAAATGACATGGCGCGAACTTGAAAATTTTTCATCAGGATCCGTTTGTCTGGTTCTGGCCTCGGAATACTATGACCCTACTGACTATTACTACACTTACGAAGACTTCTTAAAGGCGGTGAACGAACGTGAATCAAATTAAATTTCTTGATGTCGGCTGGACCTACACAACTCTTGCAGCCAAAATGGATGCTGCAGCCAAACGGGTTCTTGAATCAGGATGGTATGTATTAGGTGCTGAAGTAAAAGCTTTTGAGGAAGAATTTGCGCACTATACCGGAGCCAAGCACTGCATTGGTACCGGAAATGGTTTGGACGCGCTGGAACTAACACTCAGAGCGGCAGGAGTGGGAGTCGGAGACGATGTTCTTGTTCCCTCAAACACATTTATTGCCACATGGCTCGCAGTTACCCGCACCGGGGCAAATATTATTCCGGTGGAACCTATTGAAGCCACTTATAATATGAACCCTGAAAATCTTGAGCAGGCTTTAACTCCCAACACAAAAGCCATCATCCCTGTCCATGTCTACGGGCAACCCGCAGACATGGACCCCATCATGGCTTTTGCTGAAGAGCATTCTCTTTTTGTTGTAACAGACGCCGCGCAAGCCCACGGCTCATTCTACAAAGGCAGAATGAGTGGAACTCTCGGCCATGCCGCGGCTTTCAGCTTCTACCCGGGCAAAAATCTCGGAGCATTCGGTGACGGCGGTGCCATTACAACCACGGACGCAACCATTGCTAAAAAAATAAGTTCAATCGGGAACTACGGTTCATCTGAAAAATACGTACACGAATCTCTTGGATTCAACAGCCGGTTAGATGAGATACAGGCTGCTTTTCTGCGCGTTAAACTTGATGTCCTCGACGACTGGAACTGGCGCAGAAGAAATATTGCAGATATTTATTTGCAGGGACTAAAAGACACCCCGTTGATTCTACCCGTTGTTGCAGAATGGGCACAACCGGTATGGCATCTTTTTGTCGTACGCTGTGAAGGTAGAGAAGGACTAATCTCACACCTTAGAGAGAATGGTATTCATACAGGAATTCACTACCCAACTCCGCCACACAAACAAGGTGCATACAAGCACATGGCACACTTATCCTTACCGATCAGTGAAGCTATCCATCGCGAAGTTGTATCATTGCCCATCGGACCGCACATGACCGCCGAACAAGCGGAGCGTGTCGTAAACTCTATTAATGAATTCTACCACTAGCCAACCGGATCAGACATTAATTAGGCACCATCAAAAATAAAGGCCGGCAGAGAAAATCTCTGCCGGCCTTTTTAAATTCATACACCTGCGAACTACTTAAGCTTTGCCAAGAACAGCAACCTGATAGGAAATCCGGGTTTATTCGTCATTTCGCTCTGAATTACCCGCACTGAATGATAATCAAGAGTGCTGCAAAATTCCCGGACCGCAACATCCTCTTCTTCACCACCGGGATGTCCGGCATAAATAGCGATACAAACAAGCCCACCGACAGCAAGCATCTTCAGAGAAGATTCAAGAGCCTTTAAAGTCGTCTCTGCTTTAGTAACAACACTCTTGTCACTACCAGGAAGAAAACCGAGATTAAAGACTACAACGCTGACCTTACCGTGATATTTTGCAGGAATAACATCCAGCATATTTTCATGCCCGGTATGAAATAACTTCCAATTCTTAGGCAGGCATTCCTCATTAAGCTTCTCACGAGTCTGCTCAATAGCGTCTTCCTGCACATCAAAACCGTAAATGCGCCCCTCGCGTCCCACCTGCTGAGCAAGAAAAACTGTGTCATACCCATTCCCGACAGTGGCATCAATAGCGATAGAGCCAGATTCGAGCACTTCAAGAAGAACGCATTTTGCGTAGGATAGAATATTATTAAGAATCATTTTATCTCTTTGGAAAGAGGGGTAAGCATAATCAATGCTAGAAATTTAAATACTTAGAAAGATTTCCGGATTTGGCAAACTGACGCTCGGTGTTACCGAAAGTGGCACTGCCGGAAATATTGTAACTCGAACCCTGCAAATTCTCCCAGTTAATAGTTGCAGAACCTTTAGCCTTTGTAGGTATCGGCATCCCGCTGCTAAAAGAATTCAACTGAAACTGATTTCCAGAAAGAATGGCATTAACATTTACATCTTCGGCAACAAGCCCGCCGGGAATTTCAATCTGTTTTGAACGTACGACAAGACTTCCTGTTTTAGGAGGAGCGCCCCACTCAGGGAAACCGACATCTGATGTTATCTTAACTATTCCGCCGAGGCCATCCAGCTTCAAAACTTTACTCAGATCCAACCCGCCGCTTAAAGTAAGTGACTTTGATTTGAAAACTTTCGCAGAAAGAACCGGCCCGGTTTTAACTCTGAGTTCAACCAAGGGAGAAAGTCCCAAATACATACCAAGCTGCGGAATAGTAATAATAAGCCCTTTATTCGTAGTAACATATAAATTGGTTACTTCAAAAGACAATGGCCCGGCACTGACAAAATCTCCCCACTGAATGGTCGCTTGAGAAACTTTTGCGTCTACTTGTTTGAAAATTTGAGACCAGACAACTTCCCAAGGCATAAACAAAAAAATACCGAGTATCAGTCCGGACAGAAATAGAAAAAATCTGCCGAATGCTTTTTTAATCGAAAATTTTGGTATAAACTTCATATGGACGGCCTACCTGACAAGAATAATCTGTACATCTGCCAAATCCGGCGAGTCCAGCCTGTGATTAATTGTAAACGAAGTAACTTTCAAACCACCGCGGACATTAAAATCCCGCATGAGAGAAACAACTTCAGGCAGGTTCAAAGCTTCAAGAACAACCTGTACGCCTTCACCGGAGCTACTTCCAGCTTGAAGAGGCCTGATAGAAGTCAACCTGTTATCAAGCCCCAAGTCCCGGGCAACCTGCTGAGCGGCGGTCATCGGTTCACGGTCGATAAGAGCTCCACGTGAAGCTTCTCCAGCTTTAAGCTGCTCAACAAGTGGAACCGTTTTACTATATTGCAGCTTACTTTGAAGAACTATCCGCCCTGCGCTTAACTGACTTTCATGCAAACCGGACCAGATCATAAAAAACACAAAGGCCAACGCCGCAACAAGAGCAGCGAAGAATAACTTTTGCTTTTCAGCAGGCCAATCCTGCCAGATAAAAAATCTTTCCAGTTCCATAAAAAAGTACCTTAAAAAAAATCAACGATTATACTCAGCCCTCAAGCTGAAACTAATACCACTTTCAACGTTATTAGCCTGTTCAAGAACAAAATTGAACTGACCGCTCGCAGTTAATTTTTCCATCATACCGTCAAGCTCTTCGTAAGTACTGACTTTTCCCCGAATATTACCGGAATCAGCACCAAGATTAATGCTTTCTATTTCAATTCCAACGGGAGAACTATCACTCATCAGGGCAAGCAGTCCAATAACATCAACGCCCTTGTTACCACCGCCGCTTTTAAGCTGATCGAGCTTGAATAGGATCTTTCCGTAAGGATCTGATCCGGGGGCCGGTCCTAGCGCGGAAACATAAACTTCCTGCAACTTGCCTCGCCATTCTTTGGCCGCGACCTGACTTAACTGCCAACGATGATACTGACCGACAATAAATAAAATTCCTATTAAACTTGTAAGAACCGCTGCAATAATAAACGGTTTAAAATCAATAACAGCACTTTTATCTTCTTTGGAGCTTCCATCTGAGTAGAGATTTAATCGAGCCCAGCGAATTTTTTTCTCAGCCAGAACTTTACAGGCTTTTTCAAGCTCTATTTCTTCAGGTTTACCATCAAGCTTCAAACGATCGAAGCGATTGTGAAACTCTTCATCCCCACCACGAAAATATGTAAGAGCATCTCCAGAAGCAAGAAGACGCATTCCGCTCTGACCTTTCCAGCTCCATACAGACAAACCGTCTGCCACCGCAGCCCGCCAACAGACAGCAAATTCAGAAGTCAGAACTGTCGCCTTGGAAAGGACCTCTCTGTGCTGATCCGTAAAGCGACTGAGAAGGTCATGGGAGGTATAACCCAGCACAGCTCCCCCGGAAGGACGCAGTACTTTAAAGCCGCCATTCTGTTCCGGAAAAGAATAATTCATCTGCATAAGAGTTGCAGACTTGGCGTGACGGGATTTATTTACACCACTGGGCTTAAAAAAGAAAAAAAGAGGATCAGGCAACAGCGCAACAACCGGATATTTGTTCTTAGGGCCCGGCTCTTCCGATTCGGAAAGTTTCGTACCGTCAAACAACATCCACTGATGCTCTTGTCCTGTAAAAGAGAGTATATATATATGTTTTATTGCGGCCATCTATGGCTTTGTCCTATACCCGTAAGCAAGCTGTTTGTCTATTTATCAGAAAGTAGCCGCTGAATTGACAATTTATCATTAATTAACGATTATCCGTAAAAGTAACCGACACATCATTTTGAAAAATAAGTTTTGGAAGCTGATCCTGAAAATTCTCCGACCTCGAAAGAATATACCTTTTTACTACCTTACACCCTACCACCTCAGAAGTAACCAGAACTTCAAAATAGCTAGATCTGACAGTTAGATAATTCAGCATATCGCGATAAAGATTCGAATCTGCCTGAATTCCGGCAACAGAAAGAACCTGACTCAAATCCGTAAAGCCTCTCGTGTCACGCCAATGAATAATTTTATCAACATTCTGTCCAAGCTTCGGAAAATAGGCCAGCAAAGTTTCTCGCGAAACAAAATTTATATTAAGCTTTTCATCGCCCCACACCGTAAAAGTGTCCCCAATCCATGTGGGGTCAAACTCTCGCCAGCCACTGACAAGCATCACTTCTTCAGGAGTTTTAAGTTCATCATTTGATGGAGCATATGAAGGAGACTGGGAAGCATAATAAAACCTGTCCATCTTTATGAGCACAGAATTTACGCTTTTACCTACCCAATTGCCCAAACTTCCCAGTAATCTATTAACATCAACCCCGCTTGGAAGGATTCTTTTCATAATGGTAAGAATCTTTTTGGGGTCCGAAACTTTTGAAAGTTCGTTAAGATTAATTTTTGAATTACAAGGAGTTATAACATAAGAAGCACCATCTGACTCCCATGCTCCGACCCATGACTCTTTGGAGGAATCTGAAAAAGGAGTTTTGTCATCTCGAAGACGCTGATAAACAAGATACAATATCTCTTCCGCAACAAAATGAGCTTCATACTCACCACGCATCCGGGATGCTTCCACAGCTCCACGAGAACTAACCTCGATGGTCATCAAAGTGAGTCCTGAAAGAGCCATAAAAATAACCAGCACGAGTACCAGCACAACCCCTTTTGAGTTCTCGTTACTTTTATTCAAAGGCATAGGGAACCCTTTCAACAATCAAAATGCGCTGACCATCTTCAAACGTCAAATTTAATCTTAAAGCTTTTATTGAAGATTTTGAACTTAAAGCCCTCGACTTGTACTGAGCTGAAGAAATCCATGAACCATTATTTCCATCTAATAATTCCAAAGTCCAAGAAGTTACACCGCGCATCAGTTGAAATGAATTTTCATATTCAAGCATGTCAGACTGTTCAAATCTACGAATCATGTTCCCGGAAAAATCCCATAAAACGGTTACCGGAACAGCTCCATCTTCAAGATAATTATTTGTAGAAACAAATTCAAAACCGTCAGCCTTTACACTTATCCCTCCGTCTATCAGCCTATTCTGCAAATCGCGATGCAGAATACGCCTAAGAGTGAACATGCGAGAAGAAAGACTGACATTAGAGCGTATAACTTCATTATTAGTAATGGACTGACCAAGAACCATCGCCACCATGCTCATCAGCAACCCTGAAAGCATCAGACCGATTAAAACTTCGATAAGCGAAAAACCGCTCTGTAGCATATCGGGATGCTCCATTTCTGCAAAAGGAGTACTCATCGATTGTTCTGATTCCTGTGAGAAACCCGGTAGACTTTCCAGCCCATAGTATAGTCTCCACTTTGGGTCTCTATTAAATAATTACCGACACCTATGGAGGAAATTGTTTCAAGTCCTACTCTAAAATGCCCCTCAGGAGGACCGGGCCATGGAATCCATCCTGAAGAAACCACTGCAAGACCTTCGGGGTACTTATGGGCGAGAATATCCTGAGAAAGATTCAATACATTCCATGAATCTTTAGAAATTTGAGCCATCAAAGCGCTTTGCCGCTGCACCCCTAGAAATGTAATGGAAAGAGTTGCAGCAATAGTCAAAGCCACTATAATCTCTATGAGTGAAAAACCATTTTTATCCGGCAAATTACATCTCCAAAAACCTTACAGACAAAGGATCCAGAACTAAAGTCACGCCATCTGTAAAAACAAGCCTGACCTCGTCACTGAATCCTTCCGGATAAATGGAAAAATCAACACCTTCTCCGCCGAGTGGTTCTTCATTCAGATGCCCGCTGACGACTTTGCCGGGAAGGGCAGTCTCTTCTTCCTTCCATCTCAAAATACCGTTTTCAAAATCGATATAAAGGGTCTGTCTGGAATCAGTTTCAACAGCATCGGTACGTGCTTTATAAACAAAAGCATTAACAAGGTTCAGAGTATCCTCTTCCCCGTTGCCCGCAAGATCAAGATTGGGCATAAGCGTAAACCAGCCTATGCCCACAATAATAAGTACAATCAGCAATTCAATAAATGTAAACCCGCTCAAACGGTTTCGCTTTGAATGCTTAGGCATGTATGAATCCTGAATACGAATATTTATTCCCAGCTATTAATATCTGCGTCAAAGTCTTCGCCGCCTTCCATTCCGTCAGCTCCAAGCGAAATAATTTCGTAATCACGATCATCCTCACCCGGACTTCTGTAAATATATTCATATCCCCAAGGATCAACAGGAGCTGTGGTAGAATCAAGATAGCCGCCTTTACGATAATTACGGGGAATCGGACGGGTATCAGGTTTAGTTATCAGAGCTTTAAGCCCTTGGTCAGTGGAAGGATATCTGCCTGTATCAAGCTTATAAAGCTTCAATGCTGAATCCAGAGCTTTCATATCCATCTTGGCTTTAGTCACTCTTGCCTCATTCGGCCTGTCCATAATTTTAGGCACAAGCATCGACGCCAAAAGACCTAAAATTACGATAACAATCATCAGCTCGATAAGACTGAATCCACGCTGATTTTTCCTGCGATCTAAAATACGAATTTTTCTTTCTTCCATTTTTGCCTCTAATCTAAAGATGAAAAGTTGAAACTATTAATGAATATCCCGAATATCTATTTTACCGACCTCAAGAGGTTCCCACTTAAGAGGGGATTGTTCCGAAATGCCCTCACGGCGGGGGACCATGCCGCGAGACCTGAAATAATCATCAGGCCTTGCTACTTTATCCCACCATAAAAAATACCCTTTACTTGGTATGAACCGACAATACAACCGTTGAAATTCTCGCTGTGCAATAGGCTCCGCAAGAACAAAAGAACGCCCTCTTTCCGAAAAAGAAAAATTTCTGCCTACACTGACTTTCTTCCAATCTGCAAGATCCTGAATACCTTCAAGAGGTTCTCCTGTAACGGAGGAGTAGTAACGTATCTCACCGTCGATGTCATTAACCCGAAAAGCTTTGGCTGAAGGAGATCTGGAAACTTCAATAGAAACAGGTCTGAAAAAAACCTTCCTCGAAAGTCGTTTTCTAGGCGAACGGTACGACACAACACCATTTTTTAAATAAAAACTGTTTTCACTCTCATTATATGCAGACCGTGTGCGCTGCCCGACATCCCAACGAAACCGGTCTCCCGCCTCCGTTATCATATCGAGATAAGGGCCATCAGCCTTAACAGAAGAAAAAGGTCCGCCCTTTATTTTATTACTGAAAATCTGAACTCCTTTGAGAGGACTCCACATATTAAGTTCGCCGATTACATCAACGGCCATTAAAATTCCTTCCTCATCGGAAAAGGAAAGCATAAGCGGCTCACGCATAAACCTGTAGATCTGGTTAAAAGGACCGGATGCAGGACCTACCCAAAGTCTGCGGGCCTTATCAACAATAGCAAGCCATGAACCTTTGGGGGATATAGCAAACTTATCAACCGTACTGTTAACATCTGCCACTAAAACGCGTGAACAGCTGTCTACTTTAAACACTTCTACAAAGCTGTTATTCCCTGAGGTTGCAGCCAAAACTGCAGACCCTGGAAACCATGAAATTTCATTAACCGGCTCAGAGGAAGTTTGCACCGAAGGGCAGCCCGGGCCTCCATAAATTCTGATAAGCCCATTTTTAAAACCTTCAGCAAGAACATTTTCCTTTTGAACAAGGAATGTTACATTTTCAGAAAGGAGAACAACTTCATTCCCTTCGCTCAGCTGGACAAAATAATTTCCGGTCATACCTTCGGGAGGACGGTTATAAATACTATCCAGTGAAGAGTACTGCTGGGACGCAGAGTACTGCACCAACTCAGCAAGAGAGGCAGGCCTGTTCCCGACAAGATGGGCAACATCAAGGCTGTCATCTGAAATGAGGGAAGGTTCATCAATCGCCGAAGACGGTCTTCCTGAACCGAAGCACCCCGAAAAAAGAAACATGAAAGACATTATTAAAAACAGCGCAGATTTTTTTTTCATATTAAGCAACCGATCCTTTACTTCTATTAAACAGCAGGTATTAGATATTAGATAACGGTTCTAGAGGAGTGCTTATAAAAGTCAAGCCTGATCTAAAACTCCCCCTTGCTCATAAAGCTGTATTACGGCAAAAGAACCCATCAGGCTTACTAAAAAAAAGGATAACCTCCGACTGGTCACATGAGAAGCAAAAAAAATAATCCCGAATCAAAGAGAAAAAACAGCTATGGGAAAACCATCCGCAACTTTTGCGAAAAGTTACTGAGCCCTACTAAAAATGGAGGATGGCGACTGCCTATTCTCGCTGTTTTCTATATATTTGCGTATATTTTTTTCGACATGATGGTAGACAACCCCATCCGCCACTATATTTTCTGCATAGTCTTGGTGGTTTCGAGTCTTTATTTTTCATGGCGCATCGGTGGCAGAGAAACCATGACTTACGTAGGTTTTTTTAATATCTTTTTTGCCTTTATCTTTTCGCGCCTGCTTTACATGACAGGAAGTTTTTCATCAAAATTATTTTTAAGCCGTTCTTTTATGGTACTGTACGTCACGGCGATTATTTTTATGTTTATTATGACCAAACGGAAATCTCCGGCAGACATAGAAAAAATAACCCGAGAAAAATCCATCCGGGAAGAGCAGCAAAAACGCAGACAACTGGAACTCATGGTCGCCACCGAAAAACTTACCGGAGACATGATAGTACAGGCAAACATGGTAAAAGATGAATTAATGGTACTTCAGAATTCATGGAAATCTCAAATTCATACTATAATTAATGATCTGCCCAAAGTAAAAGAACGAGAACTATATAACCAGATAGTTACTCCTTTTGAAGAAAGCATCGTGGAACATTTACGAGGACTTGAAAACAGATTATCCTTTAGACCTCAACTGATAGGACTTGATGAACTGGCAAAACTGCTGGAACAGAATCTGGATAATGACAAAAAAAGATTCCAGAAAAAACTGGATGCCGCCTTCAATTTCAAAGGCTGGGAAACAAGAGTAGAAGAAATCTTCATTGACCGTTACAAGACATGGGAAATATTGCTAAATCTTTTAAGAAACAGCCAAACTGCAATGGAACTTAGGCAGATAGAACTTCTCCGTAAAGGAAGCGAAGAGTTCAAAGCCTATATTCCGCGACTTGCTATAATAGCCGATATCGTAGGTAAAAACGCAAGAATAAGAGTAATGGATACGGGCGGCGGCGTTCCTGAAGAAGGTTTGCAGGATCTTTTTAAAAGGGCTGTCCCTTCAACAAAACGACAAGGCAAAGCTATGGGACAAGGAACTCTTTTTGTAAAATTTTTCGGAGATAACATGGGATTTGACATCTCAGCCTCAAATACTGAAGCTCTCGGTTCAAAAGGACTCGAAGTATCCATACTTATCCCCCTCGGGACATTCGGTCCCGCCGGGGCTATTCCCGCAGGAGAAACAGCATGAGCCCGGTTCAGGAACAACTCTTCTTTGTATTGGCGGACGATGACCCACGCTTGCATGAATACACAGTTTCAATTCTTCGCGAGGCCGGACTTCTCGAAAAGCATGAATCTTTCTATGATCCGGTTTCTTTTCTGGCATTCTTAAAAGAATCCGAAGAAGAACCGGATGTAATTCTACTTGATGTGCACTTCGAAGGATCAGGATTAAGCGGAGTTGATATACTTCCCTTTATCCGTGAAGAATATCCCTATATTCCAGTTATTTTGTTGACAGGAATGGATGCAGAAGCAACAGATGAAGCTCAGTCTGATGTTTTCACTTTTTTCATCCCCAAGCCGGTTACTGAGGATCATCTCCTCAGAATGCTGCACTTTTACCTCGGCAAGAGCAGAAAAAGTGCAGAAAAAATCAGCACCCTCATGGATGAAATGGAAGAGGTCAAAGGATATCATCAACTCCTGGAGCAGGAAGTTGAAGAACTCCAGACGGAACAACGCAGGCTTGAATCTCTCTCCAAAGGTGAAAAATCCGACGGTAAAGGATTTGAAAAAGTCTCGGACATTCTTGAATCTCTGCTGACTAAAAGTCAGCCTATGCCAAGCTTTATTGCAGACCTTGAAAAGCTCTATTCAACCCAGTTCAAACTATTCAAAAAAGTTATTGAAACTCTTATCCGCTTTGATGTACAGGACTCCGGCACTCCGGGCATGAATATTCACAAAGTTCAAGGGACTCAGAACGTATTCAGTGCAAGATTGTCACGAAAAGTACGCCTTTTCTATTATAGCTCAGCCAAGACCGCCAGAAAAAGACTAATAAGATTAGATATTTACCACGACACCAAGGGGATGGACAAGTGGATTAAAAACAACTACCATTCTTACGCTGAAAATGAAGAATAGTGCCCGTGCACTAAGCTGTTTATTTCGAACAAAGAATAACGACCGACATAAGAACAGGATATTCACTGGACATGGAGCTTAAAGACACTAAATTTCCGGCATGGATATGGCCGCTAGCTTTCGGGCTTGCTGTTGCATACCTTGTTTCGTCATACATTCCAAAACCTTCACCCACAGCTCCTATTCTGGGTGAATCTTTTACGACATCTACAGCCGATAAAATTTCAAAAGATTCAGCAGTTATCCTTGAACGCAACATCTTAAGCCTTGATAACCCTACTGAAATCCAGAAAAAAGCCACCGTGACCCCAAACACATGGGCTCTGGTCGGCATAATAACCGGCGAAGTGGACATGGCTGTGTTCAGAATAAAAGATGAAACTATTATTCTACGTGAAGGAGAAGATCACGAAGGCTGGACTCTTGATGAAATTAAGCCTCAATATGTACTCTGGAAATTTGGACGTGAAGAAAAGAAAGTTGCCATGTGGGATCAGGTTCAAAGCTTGAAACTTGTCCGCGGTAAAACTAATAAGCTTATTATTGATAAAACCGAAGCATCCGCGGTACTTGAAGATCCTAACGCATTTTTAAGTCAGGCTCTTTTTAAACCCAATAATAAAAACGGCAAGACTCAAGGGTTCCGCATAACTAATATCAAGCAGAATTCAATGCTCCGCAAACTCGGTCTTGAAAATGGTGATGTCCTTATGCGCATCAACGGAGAAATGATCAACGGACCAACCAAACTGCTTCAGGTATACGGCTCAATGGCCGGAGCAACTGCTATTTATATTGACGTGGAACGTAATGACCAAATCCTGTCACTCGTAGTTGAACTCAAGTAGGAATTTAAGCAGGAATGCCGACTTATCAATATAGAGCAGTCACGAACGAAGGTAAAAAAAAGAAGGGATTCGTCGAAGCCTCCTCGCAATCCAAAGCTTTTGCCACCCTGCAAAGTAAAGGGCTTATGCCTTTGCGGCTGGAGCAGGTAAAATCCACCCAAAAGGATGCTTCTTCTAACAAATCAATTACCTCTTCACTTACAATCGGCGGTAAGATAAGACTTGGTGAATCCTTTTATTACTTAGGAATTTTGATCCAAAGCGGAACAGCTCTGGCTCAGTCACTTGATATGATGTCCCGCATGACTTCCGGATTTGCCAGCCGGATATGGATGGAAATCAGAGATGCAGTTCAATCCGGTGAAAGCTTTTCATCCTGTCTGAATAAATATCCGAAACTATTCCCTCCAGTCTATGTCGGGATGGTTCAAGTTGCCGAGTCGGTCGGCAAGCTCGGTGATGTTCTGGAGAACATTGCCCAGTACGAAGAAGAACGGGCTGAAGTAAGCGGCAGGCTTATGACTGCCATGGTTTATCCATGCGTAATTCTTATGATCGGCCTAGGCGCTGTATACTTTCTTCTTTCTGCGGTTCTCCCTAAAATTACCGGAATTTTCCAAGCTTCAAAGAGCGAACTGCCAACTTCCACCAAGATCGTAGTTGCACTGGGTAACACTCTTGGAGACCTTGGAATCATGGCTCTGATTGTTCCTGCCGCCATAATTTTCGTACTTATAAGCGCATACAAATCTGTGCCTGCATTTAGAGAAAAAGTTGATGCCATGCTCTGGAAACTTCCGCTGGTTCAAAAAAGCACTCTTGCCCGTTTTTCAGGCATTCTGGGCTTTCAGCTTGATGCGGGGATTCCTCTTGTTCAAGGAATGGAAAGCTCTGCCAAAGCCGTAAAATCATCTTTTTTCAAGAAAAAAATTGCAGAAGCAAAAGAAGAAGTAGCCACAGGACGGACCTTAAGCTCTGTTTTTGCAGAACAAAAAATTTACCCGGACATCTACATACTCACCCTCACTGCAGGCCAGAAATCAGGCCAGCTCGGTAAGTTTCTACAACGCATGGGCACCATTTTTGAGCGCGATGTGGATAACTTTATGAAACGAGTCGTTGCACTGGCTGAACCAATGCTTCTGCTGTTCATCGGTATGCTCATCGCTTTTATCGTTGTCGCAATCATGGGTCCTATCTTCGACCTGACAACCCTCGTAAAATAGGAATTTCAAATAATGACGGATAAACAACTGTCTGATTTCATTGATAGGGGACGTGAAGTCCTTGCTATTGAAGAAAAAGGACTCGCTTCCATACGAAAAAATCTGGGGTTCGGCTTTGCTAAAGCTGTCGAAATGCTGGCTGGATGCAAAGGACGCGTAATCATTACCGGACTTGGAAAATCAGGTCTTGTCGGCCGTAAAATTGCCGCCACCATGTCCAGCACCGGCTCCCCTTCTTTTTTCCTGCATCCGGTCGAAGCAGCACATGGTGATTTAGGAATGGTCCGGTCAGATGACGTGGTTATAGCCATTTCCAACAGCGGAGAAACAGATGAGCTGAACTCCCTGCTCCCTGCAATCCGGTCCTTTGAAACAAAGATCATTTCCATTACTTCCAACGGTGAATCCACAATGGCCCGACTCTCCGATGTTGTCATCGAGGCGAAGGTTCCCTGCGAAGCCTGTTCCCACGGACTGGCTCCC
Source organism: Maridesulfovibrio ferrireducens (assembly GCF_016342405.1). Classification (NCBI taxonomy): domain Bacteria; kingdom Pseudomonadati; phylum Thermodesulfobacteriota; class Desulfovibrionia; order Desulfovibrionales; family Desulfovibrionaceae; genus Maridesulfovibrio; species Maridesulfovibrio ferrireducens. The sequence goes on from NZ_JAEINN010000016.1 coordinate 39,195, forward strand.
ACCGCCAGCACCACTGCCGCCTTGGCACTAGGTGATGCTCTGGCTGTCTGCCTCATGGATCACAAAGATTTTGACAGTATAGATTTTAAAAAATTCCATCCCGGGGGAACACTTGGACGCAGACTTACTCTGTGCATAAGCGAACTGATGCACACTGATAATATTCCTTCTGCGCCTGAAAACAGTCTACTCTCCGAAGCTCTGAACATCCTTGATACGGGAAAACTAGGTCTTATTGCCCTCACTTCAGCCGGAAACAAGCTGACTGGAGTAATCACCGACGGAGATGTTCGCAGATTAGTATGTGCAGGCAAACTGAATTCATCTGAACCTGCTTCCGAAGTTATGGCTAAAAACCCGTTGCGGGTAACGCCTGATATGTCAGCAGCACAAGCGCTTGATTTGATGGAAGCTAAAGAAATTACAGTTCTTCCCGTTGTGGATGAGAACGGAAAAATTTCAGGCATGATCCATCTCCATGATCTGCTTGGTAAAGGCAGACTCAAATTCGCGGAAACCACGAGAGGGTAACCCTGCATGTGCGGTATCGCCGGACTTATTGATTTTTCCAAAAGTACGAATTCTGAACAGCTACTCCAAATGGCCAAAAGCATGGGGTATGCACAACGCTCACGGGGACCGGACGGTTCAGGACAATGGGCAGATCCGGAATCCGGCATAGCCCTTGATCACCGTCGCCTTGCTATTATCGACCTGACCGAAGAAGGCGTTCAACCCATGACCAGCCGCTCGGGCCGGTTTGTAACGGTCTACAATGGTGAAATTTACAGTTACCGCGATCAACGCGAGAAACTTGAAAAAACATCAACATTCCAAGGCTGGAGAGGCCATTCCGACACTGAGGTAATGCTCGAAGCTATCGAACAGTGGGGACTGGAAAAGGCACTGGAATCTTTCAGTGGCATGTTTGCCATAGCTCTCTGGGATCGTGAGGAACGCAAACTGTTTCTCGCCCGTGATCGCATGGGTGAAAAGCCGCTCTATTATTCAACGCAAGGCAATACTTTTCTGTTCGGATCAGAGCTTAAAGCGCTCATGACTTATGAAGGATTTGAGAAAAAAGTCGACCGTAATTCTCTTTCATCATATCTGCGCTACCACTATGTCCCGGCTCCGCACACAATTTTTAAAAATGTTCACGTCCTCATGCCCGGCACATGGCTGAGCATATCTCATGACGGAACAATTTCTGAGCCTGCGGAGTATTGGTCTCTTCTTGATTCCGCACGCGAAGCTGAAAGCAAAATATTCACAGCGCCCGATTCCGACATAATCAATACTCTGGAAGATCTGCTCTTAAAAGTTGTCGAGCGTGAAATGATTTCGGATGTTCCGCTCGGTGCATTTCTATCAGGCGGAATTGACTCGTCACTTATCGTATCTTTAATGCAGCAGTGTGCGCTGTCGCCAGTCAAAACATTCACCATCGGTTTTGATGACGAAGCATATAATGAGGCGAACGATGCAAAGCTGGTAGCACAACATATCGGAACAGAGCACACCGAGCTATATGTCTCGCCGAAAGATGCACTTGAAATTATCCCTTCGATTCCCCAAATATGGGATCAACCTTTTTCCGATGCCTCGCAGATTCCGACTCACCTTGTTTCGCGCATGACCCGCGAACATGTAACCGTTGCCCTTTCAGGCGATGGCGGTGACGAACTTTTCGCTGGCTACAACCGCCATTTCAGAGGCTGTTCCTTATGGAATAAGCTTGAACATTTCCCAGTATCATTGCGTTCAATTATGGCAGAAGCCATCTTAAGAGTATCACCAGAAACACTGAACGAAATTTTTGATATACTCGAGCCCATCATACCGGAAAAGCTACGCATGAGACTGCCCGGACAGAAGCTGCATAAACTTGCCCATGTTATGGACGCAGATTCTGCTTCGGATTATTACACAGCCCTCACGTCAAACTGGCTGAATCCTGAAACAACCGTCATGAGCGGTCGGGAAATAGTCAGTCCGTTCCAGAATTATTCTATGCAGCCGAGCACAAAAAACCTTACCGCATGGATGCAGTTCATGGACGCGGCTACATATCTGCCCGATGATATCCTGACCAAAGTCGATCGCGCGGCAATGGCTGTAAGCCTCGAAACAAGAGCTCCTTTCCTTGATCATGAGATAGTTGAATTTTCTCAGCGGCTGCCCATGCATCTCAGAATGCAGAACGGACAAGGCAAATATGCTCTACGCAAAATTTTATACAAATATGTTCCTAAAAATCTCATTGAACGCCCCAAAATGGGCTTCGGTATCCCGATCGACAACTGGCTGCGCGGGCCTCTGCGCGAATGGGCTGACAATCTGCTATCACCGGAACGTTTAGCGGATGACGGCTATTTCAACGGGCGGACCGTACAAAAAGCATGGCATGAACATCTGAGCGGCGAAAAAGACAACCATTACCGGATCTGGAATATCCTTGTATTCCAGTCATGGATGGATCACTGGGATGTTTCATGAAAGTTGCTGTTATAGGTGGATATGGACCTTCTCTTATAAATTTTAGAGGCTCCATGCTCCGCGCCATGAAAAGCGCAGGACATGAGGTTTATGGGATTGCACCTCAAGACAGCCCTGATGTCGCCGAAAAGCTTGCTGCTATGGGTGTTAACTATATTCCAGCCCCGATCAGACGCACGGGAATGAACCCTTTGCGTGATGCTGTCACCGTCTATTCTTTATTTCGTATATTACGTGAAATTAAACCGGACGCAGTACTTTCTTACACAATCAAGCCTGTAATTTACGGTTCTCTGGCAGCGAAAATGGCCGGAGTTCCCTCAATTTTTTCTATGATAACCGGACTCGGCTATGCCTTCGGTGATACTGGCGGAAAACGCGCTCTGCTTTTCCAACTGGTTAAAAACATGTACCGTTTCGGCCTAGCTATGAATTACGGGGTTATGTTTCAAAATCCCGATGATCGGAATCTATTTATCAAGCTTGGAATAATCAAAAAAAATAAGCCGACTTTTATTACAAACGGTTCAGGCGTTGACCTTAATCATTTTTGTACCATGCCTGTTAAACATGATGCGCCTGTATTTTTGTGCATATCAAGATTACTGAAAGAAAAAGGCGTACGCGAATTTGCTCATGCTTCAATACACCTGAAGAAAAAATATCCTCAGGCGCAGTTCAGACTTGTCGGGCCTCACGACCCGGGCCCTGATTCCATAAGTGACCAGATAATCGAAAAATGGAAATCCGGCGGGGTTGAATGCGTCGGTCCTGTTGATGATGTGCGCGATGAACTGGAAAACTGCTCAGTATATGTACTGCCTTCGTACAGAGAGGGCACACCCCGCTCAGTGCTGGAAGCTATGTCCACAGGCAGAGCTATTGTCACCACCGACACTCCCGGTTGTCGCGAGACTGTTCTTGACGGAAGTAACGGCTTTCTGGTTCCGGTGAAAAATGTTCCTGCCCTTGAGATGGCTATGGAAAAATTTATCACCTCCCCCGAACTTATTCGCACTATGGGCGGAAAAAGCTGTGATATTGCCGCAGAAAAATATGATGTTAACAAGGTCAACTCGACCATAATGAAAGCAATGGGACTCTAAAATATGACACTTAAAAGAGCATTTGATCTTGCAGTGGCTGTTCCTGCCCTCATAATATTTTTCCCTGTTCTGATAATTATCGCCATTGCCATCCATCGCAAAATGGGCGGCGGAATATTTTTTTTACAAAGAAGGCCGGGGCTACATGGTAAGCCTTTTAATATACTTAAATTCAAGACCATGTCCGACGCAAAAGACAAAGACGGCAATCTACTGCCGGACTCGCAGAGACTCACTAAATTTGGACGTTTTCTACGTTCGTCCTCCCTTGATGAATTACCGGAACTGGTAAATGTAATCTTCGGTGACATGTCCCTAGTAGGGCCGCGACCATTGCTTATGCAATACCTTGAGCGTTACACTCCTGAACAAGCAAGAAGGCACGAAGTTCTGCCCGGCATAACAGGATGGGCACAGGTTAACGGACGCAATGCCATTTCATGGGACGACAAATTCAAACTTGATATCTGGTACGTTGAGAATTACAGTATCCCGCTGGATATAAAGATACTTTTCATGACCGTAGCCCGTGTATTTAAACGGGAAGGAATCAGCCAGACCGGGCACGCAACAGCTGAAGAATTTATGGGAAAGAAAAAGAATATATGAAAAAAATTATTGTTATAGGCGCAGGCGGACACGGTCAGGTTGTAGCGGATGCCCTGCGACTCATGAAAGAAGCCGGGCCTGTTGCTTTTTTGGATGAAAATCCCGCTTTAATCGGAACAGAAGTGCTTGGAATTCCTGTCCCGGGCGATAATTCATATCTTTCAAAAATAGAACATGACGGAGTTGTTCTTGCGCTTGGTAATAACGCGCTGCGTAAGCGAATCTTCGAGGAACTTACCGAAGCAGGAGAAAACCTCTTTACGGTGATTCATCCTTCAGCAATAATCTCGCCATCCGTTAAAATTGGAGCCGGATGTATGATTCTTGCCGGTGCGGTGATTAATACCGGTGCCGAAATAAAAGAGAATACAATCATTAATACCAACAGCACCATTGAACACCATAATATGATCGGACCTCATGCCCACATCGCGCCCGGTTCCACTTTGGGCGGCGAAGTTTCGGTCGGTGAAGAATCAATGGTCGGTATAGGTGCAACAGTACTTCCACGGGTAATTATTGGTAATAAAGCCATGCTCGGAGCAGGTTCAACAGCTACCCGCAAAATACCCGACGGAGTTACAGCCGCCGGAATGCCTGCAAAAAGATTAAAATTTTAATAAAAAAACAAACATATTTAAACAATCATTACAGTTGGTTTTAACACATTAATCCTAGACTGTACTTAAGCTCTGAATTATAATATCAGACCCGTTGTTGACTATAATTTTCATATAAAAAGGAAGCTTGAACATTGTCCGCAAGCAATAAAGATCGCATATATCTTTCTCCACCCCACATGGGCGGGACCGAACAAGACTTCGTAAAACAGGCCTTTGACAGCAATTTCATCGCCCCTCTCGGACCGCAGGTTAACGGGTTTGAGCAGGATTTTTCCAAGATGTCAGGACTTGCGCATTGTGCTGCTCTTTCCAGCGGAACTGCAGCCCTGCACCTTGCGCTCAGAATTCTGGGAGTCGAAAAAGACGATGTGGTTCTTGCTTCTTCGCTGACTTTTATCGGAAGCGTTACTCCGGTAAAATTTCTCGGTGCAGAACCGTGTTTTATTGATTCGGATTACAAATCATGGAACATGGACCCTGACCTTTTAGCTCAAGCCGTTGATTATTATATTTCTATAGGTAAAAAACCCAAAGTGGTAATACCTACCGACCTTTATGGACAATGCGCTGACTATGACCGCATTCTGGAAATTTTGAAACCGCATGGTATTCCACTGGTTGTAGACGCTGCAGAATCTGTTGGTGCGATGTATAAAGGCGAACATGCCGGAAAACATGCGCTTATGGCTGCTTATTCCTTTAATGGCAATAAGATTATCACAACTTCCGGCGGCGGCTTGCTCGCCTCTGATAATAAAGAATACATTGACCGTGCCCGCTGGCTTTCTCAGCAGGCAAAAGAGCCTCTGCCTCACTATGAGCATAAAGAACTCGGCTATAACTACCGTATGAGCAACGTTGTGGCGGCAATTGGACGAGGTCAACTTGAAGTGCTTAAAGACAGAGTTGAACGCAAACGTGAAGTTTTTGATTACTATAAAAAAGCTCTCGAAGACTGTCCCGGAATATCATTTATGCCGGAAGCTGATTACGGCAAATGCAACCGCTGGCTGACAGTAATGCTAATTGACGAAAACAAATTCGGCGCAAGCCCGGACCAGATTCGCATAGCTCTTGAAAAAGAAAATATAGAATCCCGCCCAGTCTGGAAGCCCATGCACATGCAGCCTTTGTTTAAAGATTGCAAATTTTTCGGCGGAAAAGTTAGCGAAGACTTATTTACGCGGGGCCTCTGTCTGCCTTCCGGCACAGCTATGAGCAAAACCGATCTGGACAGAACAGTTGAAAGCATAAAGATTTGCAGGAAATAAAGAATGATCAACAACCTGCGTAATGCTAATTTTTACATGATGGTCATTCTGGACCTTTGTATTTTCGCTGTTTCTTTTTATGCTGCATACCTTTTCCGTTTTGATTTCAATCTTCCCGAGTATGCAACTATTCAGCTTTTAGATCTTTTAAAATACACCGTTATAATTAAATTTTCTGTATTTTTAGGACTTGGATTATACAGAGGAATGTGGCGTTATACAGGACTGCGTGATCTCTGGCATATTCTTGAAGCAACATTCCTTCAATCACTTATCCTGGTTACGCTGGTTCTTTATAAATTCGGCTTCGACGGATTTTCCCGCGGAGTTTTCATAATAGACTGGATGCTTACGATTTTTATGGTCGGAGGTGTAAGAGTTCTCATCAGAGCTTTTTATTCCTACCATGAAGGCAATTCATTACAATTCACTCCAGCTTCGTGCCCAGCAGACGGACATAACGCCCTCATTATCGGAGCAGGACGGGCCGGAGAAAAAGTCGCCCGTGAAATAATGGGAAGTGGACAGCTACGATTCACTCCAATCGGTTTTATTGATAATGATCGCAACAAACGCGGTAGAACAATCCACGGCATTCCTGTACTGGGCGGACTTGAAGATCTTCCTGTTATTATTGAAAACAGATGCGTTAACAACATTCTTATAGCTGTTGCCGAAGCTTCCGGTTCCCAGATGCGCAGCATCATTGAAGCCTGTAAAACCACGGGACTCCCCTACAAAATACTGCCCGGTATGGATGAGATTATTAACGGAAAAGTAGGCATCAAAGCTTTGCGCGATGTCAGCTATCAAGATCTCCTGGGCAGATCCCAGGTTCAGCTCGATACCACCCGTATCAGTCAGTATATTTCCGGAAAAACTGTTCTTGTAACAGGATGCGGAGGCTCAATAGGCTCTGAACTGGTCAGACAGGTGGTGCGCTTTAACCCTGCAAAGCTGATTCTGGTTGATGCAAGTGAAGCCAACCTTTATTCCATTCAGATGGAACTGCATCACGAACTTAAATTTAATGATTATGTGACGGTTCTCGGTTCTGTCCAAAACTCAAGCCTGCTTGACCGTACCTTCGGTGAACATAAACCGCATACTGTTTTCCACGCAGCAGCTTACAAACATGTCCCCATGGTCGAGCGTAATCCTTGGCAGGCCGTTAATAATAATATTTGCGGCACAAAAAAGGTCATGACTGCGGCAGATAAACACGGCGTAGACAGATTCGTTATCGTTTCCACAGATAAAGCCGTCAGACCCACAAATATTATGGGCGCATCCAAAAGAGTAACCGAACTGCTCATGCGTCTTTTCCACAATTCCAAAACAACCTTCATGGCTGTAAGATTCGGAAATGTTGTAGGTTCATCAGGTTCGGTTGTGCCTCTTTTCCGCAGACAGATTGAAAAAGGCGGACCAGTCACAGTCACTCATCCGAACGTTACCCGCTATTTCATGTCCATATCAGAAGCCGCCCAGCTTATACTGCAAGCCGGAGTAATGGCTAAAGGCGGAGAAATTTTCATCCTTGAAATGGGAATGCCTGTTAAAATTGCAGACATGGCCCGCGACTTGATCAAGCTTTCCGGTAAAGAACCGGACAAAGACATTGAAATTATATTCACAGGACTGCGTGAAGGTGAAAAACTCTATGAAGAGCTTATCACCGAAGGTGAAGATATTGTCACCACCGAGCACGAAAAAATAATGGTCCTCAAAGCCGAAGAAAACGATATCGCAGCCTACGCTACGGAACTAAATAATTTGCTGAATCAAATGGCTGAAGCGGCTCATAATTTTGATGGGGAAAAAGTCCGCGCGATACTTCATGATACTGTTGCTGAGTTTGATGAAGAAGGTTGAAATAATTTAAATGCTATTTAACTCTCACATATTTATCCTTTTTTTTCTGCCTCTCGTATTTGCATTTTATTTCCTCTTACGAGGTTTCAACTTGCACTTTGCAGGCAAGCTCTTTCTGGTGTGCGCATCCTTTATTTTCTACGCATGGTGGAAAACAGAATACCTTTTCCTGCTCAGTGGAACCATCATATGGAATTTTATGATGGCTGAAGCCTTGCACCGCTGGCGTAGTAAATCCATACTTTCACTCGCTGTTTGTGGAAACATTTCTGTACTTGGATACTTTAAATACAAAAATTTCTTTTTTGATAACATCGCCGGACTGACAGGAATGCCATCAATAACTGAAAAAGTTATTATCCCACTAGGAGTCAGCTTCTATACATTTCAGCAAATATCCTTTCTGGTAGACACCTATCGCGGCAAAGCTGATAGATGCAACTTGCTAGATTATACCCTTTTTGTTTCCTTCTTCCCTCAACTTGTCGCCGGACCGATCAGCTATCAACACGAAATTACACCTCAATTTAACGCCTCTGATGCCGGGAATTTAAATTATAACAATATAGGGCAAGGCTTTTTTCTCTTCAGCATAGGATTATTCAAAAAGATAGTTATTGCTGACTCTTTAGCTCCATATGTAGAAAAAGGCTTTGATAATGCCTTAGCATTACCATTCTGGGATTCATGGGCAACAAGTCTTGCATATACCTGTCAACTTTATTTTGATTTCAGTGGCTACACAGACATGGCTCTCGGACTGGGATTGCTTTTCAACATAAAACTTCCTAACAATTTTAATTCGCCCTACAAATCAACTAATATACAAGAATTCTGGAGAAAATGGCATATAACTCTTGGTAGATTTGTACGTGACTATATCTATATTCCCTTAGGAGGAAGCCGCAAGGGAAGCTATAGAACGCTGGCAAACCTTTTTTCATCATTCCTTTTGATCGGACTTTGGCATGGAGCAGGTTGGAACTTTGTACTATGGGGCGGCTTGCATGGCGGTGCTATTGTGATTCACAGAATCTGGCAAAATACAGGTGGAAAACTCCCAATTTATGCCGGGTGGATTCTCACCTTCCTGTATGTCAACGCATGTTGGGTACTGTTTAGAGCCACAACTACTTATGATGCAATAAAAATATTCAAAGGAATGATGGGCATGGTCAATGTTGGCTTTTCTACAGCCCTTACCCTTACAGATGATTTTATACTGCTTGGAGCATGTATGGGACTTATCGCCTTCACAGCTCTATTCAAGAACTCTGTTGAAATCTCCCACGAAATGAAATTTTCTTTCAAAGAATCAGCATTAACGTTAACCTTCTTTGTGATTTCCTTCATAAAACTATACTCTTACCAAACCTTTCTCTACTTCGATTTTTAATATGTCTGAACGCAAATGGACCATACGGACTCTTTCGATACTTACCGCGCTGGTAATAGGTTTGATCGTCACTGTTAACTTTATTATAGACCCTTACGGAGAGTTTCGCTTAATCGAGGGAGATTACAACAAACTGAAACTTAAGGCTGAAAAAACAACCGCATTACAAGTCTCCTCGAAACTCTATGACGGAAAATATGCACTTGTGTTTGGCAGCAGCAGAACAATGCTTCTATCCTCTGAGATTATGGGTGAACCAGTCTTAAATTTTAGTACCTCCCTATATAATAACCCTGGAGACATTCTTGCTCTCCTCGAAATGCTCAATAAAAAACAACTTGCCAACATTACCCATATCTATTTTTTAGTGGACATTAACGGATTTCATTATACAAGTGCAGCCCCTGAAATGCTCAATAAAGGGACCTTACTACTCGAAACACTTAAAAACCTTGGGCCTAAAAAGATTGAAGAAGCCTGGAACTGCCTTACTGCAAACAACCAAAAACTCAGTGAATCCAACTATCCTAACTACATAGATTCATATGGAACGTTGCATAAACAAGAAACCCCTTACAAAACAAGGCAACCTCATTTTTCAAGCCACGTTGTAACCCCGTACTTTTTAAATTCACTGAAAAAAATAAATTCCTTCAGCGCTAATCACGCTATTGAAACAACCTTTTTCACAACACCTTGGCAACAACCTTTTATATCATCGTTGCAAACCAAAGTTACGTCGATTTTAAACAATGCGGCAATTGCATGTGGAGGGTTGTTAAATTTTCAGTTGCACCCAGAATTTATTGGTAAAACCTCACTTTTTTATGATCCGTCTCATTTAAATACTTCCGGGTTAAAACTTTTTGTAAAACTTTTACGATCATCACAGACAGAAAAAGTATCCATTGAAAATAGCAACAAGATCAACCCGGCAAACTATAAAACAATAACCTCGGCCGATCTTTTAGACATAATCAACAATTGGAATAAAGACTTAGATACAGATTCGTTTATTCAAGCAATTTGTGAAACACACCGAAATGACTTAATAATTTTATTATATGAAAATATCGAAAAGTTAGGACAAACCAAATTGCTATTTACCGGTAAATCAATTCTCTATGCAAAACCAGAAAGGATAAAACCGATCTTAGAAAAAAATGGTATGATTCATCACCAATATTTTAAAGAAATATCACTACAAGATGCAATCATGTCCGGCAATATCAACATGATCAAAAGTGCAATCCTTCTGGGAGCGGACGTCAACTCCATAAATACCTATGGAGCATCTCCACTGTTCGTTGCGGCAGTTTTTTCTCCAAATTCAGAAATTATCAAAATACTTCTAAAAACCGGTGCCGACCCTTTTTTTATTCCTAAAACAGCAAGCTCTGGATATTATTTAAATCAGTCTGTGTTCACTCTTGCTTTAAAACAAAAAAACCAAATACTTTTAAATTTTCTTACAAGTCAATTTCCTAACCACCCTCTCTCTAGACATGCGATCCTACTAGCAGAGCTGAATAAACACCCAGACAATGCTCTCGCATTCAAGGAAGCGGCGGCTCTCAACCGGAAATACTATAACTCCAGCAATCCTCTAATGCAGAGACTTCACTTAAATAGAACGGACATAGAAAAAGTATCCACATCAAACAACGTAACTACTCTCAAATTTGGAACGACAGAATTAGTTTTAACACCGCGAGAAGCATATCTTTATGAACACATAAATGTTCTGAACAACGTTTACGAATTAATTGAAGAAACAACTAAATTTCAAGCAAATAAACTCTCTTTTCAAGGCACTCGCGAACAACATTTTCAAGCTATATTTCAAGATATAGGTCGTTTAGTTGGTAATCTGAACCAGCACAACGCTATTTGGATTCTTGACTAATCATCAATACCGTCAAGAAAAGCCCCTCTAATATTGACAGTTCGTTCAGAATAACCTAACAAACTAGCATCATGTTAAAGCAACTATTTACATCAAAAACCAGAATCAAACTTCTGCTTAAGTTATTCCTCAATCCGGGAGTCTCCTCCTACTTGCGTGAATTAGCTGCCGAATTTGATGTTTCTCCCAACGCAATGAAGGAAGAACTGGACGGCTTAAGTGACGCAGGATACCTGAACAAGAAAAAAGAAGGGCGTTACATATTCTACAACGCCAACTCCTCTCACCCCTTCTTTCCAGAAATCAGTTCAATAGTCCGCAAATATATCGGAATCGACCAGATCCTCGAATACATACTCTCCACTATCGGAGATGTTGATTCAGTCTATGTTCTTGACGACTACGCCAAAGGCATTGACTCCGGGCTGATTGACGTCCTCATTATCGGCGACGACATCGACTCGGACAGAATTGTTGATCTTTGCGCCAAAGCGGAAGAAGCAATTCAACGTAAAATCAGATTCATGGTCCTCGGCACAGAAGAATTTACAACAACTAGTAATATTTATTTAAAACGGCCTAATTGGAAGGTTGTCTAAATATCTATGATAAGAATCTGCTTAAAAATGGAGAATTAATCTCATGAATATTCCTTTTATCGATCTAAAAAAACAATATTCGCGTATTGAAAAACAAGTCCGTAGCAACATGGACGCCGTTATGGAACATGGCGCCTACATTATGGGTCCCGAAATTCCAGCTCTTGAAAAAAAACTCGCTGAATACTGCGGAGCAAAACACGGACTGGGGTGCGCATCAGGAACTGATGCACTGACTCTTGCGCTCATGGCTCTCGATGTAAAACCAGGCGACGCTGTGTTCACCACCCCCTTCACTTTTTTTGCAACAGCTGAAGCTATCGCTCTTCTAGGTGCAACTCCGGTATACGTAGACATTGACCCCGTAACTTTCAACATCGACCCTGCAAAGCTCGAAAAAACTATCGAAGCTCTCAAGGGAAGCGACAACGGCTATCCTCTTCCTAAGGTAAAAGGACTCACTGCCAGAGGCATTATCAGCGTAGGAATTTTCGGACTGCCTGCTGATTACGATGCAATTAAAGCAATCGCTGACAAGCATGACCTTTTCATTATTGAAGATGGAGCTCAGAGCTTCGGCGGAGAGTATAAGGGCAGAAAATCGGGTACGTTCGGTGATATTTCCTGCACATCTTTCTTTCCAGCCAAGCCTCTCGGTTGTTACGGAGACGGTGGCATGTGTTTCACTGATGATGACAAACTGATCGAACGTCTGCGCTCACACCGTGTACACGGACAGGGCCCAGACAAGTATGACAATATCTGCCTCGGCATCACCGGTAGACTGGACACTCTTCAAGCTGCCGCTCTCCATGCTAAATTTGATATTTTCCCCGAAGAAGTTGAATTGCGCGACAAAGTTGCTGCAACTTACGCTGAGCTTCTGAAAGATATCGAAGGGCTGACTCCTCCAAGCACTCCCGAAGGTGACCTTTCCGTATGGGCGCAGTATTGCCCGCTTGCAAAAGACAGCGCACACCGCGACAGGATTCAGGCTGCACTTAAAGAAAAAGGTGTTCCTTCTCCTATCTATTATCCTATTCCGCTGCACCTACAAACCGCATTCAAAGAACTCGGCTATAAAGCTGGCGATTGTCCGATAAGTGAAGACACTGCAAAACGCATTTTTGCAATCCCCATGCACCCCTACCTCGAAAGGGACGCACAGGAATACATCGCAGACGCCATTAAAAACGCTTAATAAAAGAGTGCAAGAAACACTGCTTGTCATAATAACAGATCGCCTTTCGCACATAATTGCGAAAGGCGAACTGATAGACCGCTACTATAATCCCGGCGGCCTGTTCAAGCACGTACATATTCTGATGACCAATGATGACAAGCCGGATATTGAAGCTTTGCAGCGAACCGTTGGAGATGCCAAACTTACGTTGCATAATCTCCCTTCAGGAATGTCATTACTCGCTAAAACTCTATGGAGACCATTTCTCCTTAAAAAATGGGCTGAACAAGGCATTGAGCTAGCAAAAGAAATCAAGCCTCAGCTTGTACGCTGTTACGGCAACTTTCTTAACGGATATATCGGCGCCCGCATCCGGGAAGAACTTAACATTCCCCTGTTTGTATCCCTACACACACAGCCGGATGCAACACGTTCAAGAACAGAGGTAGGCTTCAAAACCCAAGTATTTTATCACCTTTCAAAAGCACTTGAAAAGTATACTCTGAAATATGCAGACAAAGTAAGTTGCGTATATGGCTCAATTGTTGATTATGCGCGCAACCGTGGAGTAAAAAATCCAATTACCGCGTACAATGTTATTAATTCTGGGCCCCTTTCCCGCAAACAAAGCTATTGCTCAAAATCTCCACTACAAATTTTATATGTAGGCAGGCTTATCCCGGCCAAAAACCCTGAAAACATAATCAAGGGAATGCAGGGCAAAAATGTTGAATTGACCATAGTCGGAAGCGGAACAAAAGAAATAGAGATGAAAAAATTAAGCTCTACTCTTGGGCTTAACGATAAAATTCACTTTATTCCGGCTCTGACGAATGATGAACTTTGTCGCACAATGCATGAATATGATATTTTCGCCGGACATTCCCAATATAGCGAACTCCCTAAAACGGTACTTGAAGCCTCACTTTGCGGACTACCTATTCTGGTCAATTCACGAAAGGGGAAAGCTGTTCCCGAATATAAAAACGGCTGGGCAATGCTGGTTGACGATTCTCCCGAAGGATACAGCAAAGGAATTGATTTCTTTTCAAATGAAGACAATCGTAAAAAGTTTGGAGAGATGGCAGCAAAGTATGCTGATTCGCATTGGAACCCCAATCATGCAGAATCTGTTTTTACCGAGATTCACAGGACACTAACAAACTCATGAAAAAATCTATACTTTTTATAGCATATGATTTCCCGCCGATTCTGTCGCCGGAATCAATTCAGGTTCAACGCAGAGCTATTGCTTTGGCTCAGAAAGGGCACAACGTTCATGTGCTGACCGCCTGTGATAATCCTGACTTCGAATTCATTGACCCGACGCTTAACCGCGAGCACGAAAACCTGACCATCCACAGGGTTAATAAGCTGCCCGCGGAAAAAGCACTGCACTACATTTGCGGCGGACTTGAAATTACCGACCGCAAACTCTGGTGGAAATTTCCTGCCGTAAAAGCTGCGCTTAAAATTATATCAGAATTTAAAATCAAAAACCTTTACACACACTCAACTCCTCTGGTTAACCATCTGGCTGGATTTGAGGTAAAAAAGGTTATTAAGACAATCCACTGGACCGCACATTTTTCCGATCCATGGACCATGAATCCATACATATCCTACAGAACAGGACTCCAGAAAAAGATCAACAAGGGTCTTGAATCAGGCATAATTTCAAAGGTCGACAAAATCACCGTTACCTCTGAAAAAACCCGCGACATGTTTGTTAACGGGCTTAAAGCCGACAATGAAAAAATCAGAGTTCTGCCTCATGTTTTTGACCCCGAGCTCTACAGCCGAAAAGAATCTGACAGTGGCAAAAAGATAGTTGCTCATACAGGAAATATTTACGGACTGCGCACAGTAATTCCGCTTATTGAAGCGATTGAACAGGTTCAACCTAAAAACCTGGAATTTCATTTTTACGGGCGCATGAAAGATGACGAACGCGAGCTGGCTCAGGAAAAATGTCCTGATTTGATTAAAATTTTTGATCCTATTCCGTATTTGAAATCAATTCAGGTGCTTTCCGATGCTGACATATTATTGGTAATCGATGCCCCCCTGAATAATTCACCGTTTTTCCCATCTAAGCTTGCGGATTATATAGGAGCAGGAAAGCCGGTTGCGGCACTCACTCCGCTTTCATCCACAACAACCGACATTGTTAGAAAGATTCAAAAAGATTTGCTCATTGCGGACAGTTCAGATGTTACGGCAATAGCAGCGCTGCTGAATCGGCTCGAAAATACCGACGGTTCCACTCTCAAAGAGAACT
Source organism: Maridesulfovibrio ferrireducens (assembly GCF_016342405.1). Classification (NCBI taxonomy): domain Bacteria; kingdom Pseudomonadati; phylum Thermodesulfobacteriota; class Desulfovibrionia; order Desulfovibrionales; family Desulfovibrionaceae; genus Maridesulfovibrio; species Maridesulfovibrio ferrireducens. Next base: position 54,543 of record NZ_JAEINN010000016.1, read on the forward strand.
GCCAAGAATTCTACAACATGAATAATAACTACGAAAAAATACGCGAGGCTTTGATAGATGAATAATGCCAAAATTCTTGTAACTGGTGGAGCCGGAGCAATCGGCCTGAATTTAATTGAAAGACTGCTTCGCTGTGACGTCGGACAAATTCTGGTTCTCGACGACCTTTCCTCAGGCTATAAGAATTATCTTCCTGATGATGAGCGCATTATTTTTCATAATTCCGATATCGGTAAAATCGAGACTTATCGGTCAGTGATGGAAGAATTCAAGCCGAACTATGTTTTTCATCTCGCAGCCCATTTTGCGAATCAGAACTCAGTGGATCACCCGTTCAAAGATGTTCAGGCAAATATCATCGGAACAATGAACCTGCTTGAAATATGTAAAGAAAATACTGAACTTAAAAAGTTCGTCTACACATCATCTTCATGCGTCTACGGAGACGCGGCTATCATGCGCGAAGAGGACTATATCTACCCCCATGAAACTCCATATGCCATCAACAAATACACCGCCGAACTGTACGTAAAATATTATGCTTCCATGTATTCACTACCCTGTGTATCCATAAGGGTTTTCAATACATACGGCCCGTATGAACCGCACGGAGCATATCGCAACGTTATACCTAATTTCATCGTGCGCGCAATAAAAGGCGAACCTCTTAATATCACCGGAGACGGCACTGAAACCAGAGATTTTACTTTTGTCGGCAATACCGCTCAGCTTTTGACTCTGGCAGCAACATCTGAAGTTACAGATGGTGACGTCTTCAACGGCGGAACCGGAAAACCCACCCAGATCATTGATCTTGCAAAACTGATCATTAAATACACCAACTCTTCTTCTGAAATAGTATTTATTGAAAAACGCGACTGGGACGCAGTAAAAGACCGCCTCTCTGACATTTCAAAATCTAACAAAATACTAAAATACACCCCAGAAGTTCCACTTGAAATAGGTCTTAAAGAGACTGTTGATTGGTATATGAATGATTATAAGATTGAAGAGTAAAAGGGACGCAGGAGTCAGAAGCAAATAATGTTTAAAACTATCATTACCATATTAAACGAATCGCAGCGCAAAAAAATGATTACGCTGGTCTTCATCTCTATAATTATTTCCTGCATTGAAACCGTTGGAATTTCGGCTATCTTACCGTTCATCACGCTTGCGAACGACTTTAACCTCGTACACTCAAATGAGTATTACAGATATGTTTACAACGTTCTGAACTTCACTGAACCCAAAACCTTTGTCCTTTGCTTCGGTATAGCGCTTATCGGGTTCTACTTTGCACGCGGGTTCATGAATCTGGGATACACCTACCTTATTCAAAAATTCTCTCAAGGCGTATTCCGTTCAATTTCAACAAAGCTGTTCTCCAACTATATGCATATCAAATATCAAGATATGATGAAGAGGAATACTTCCGACCTGACCAAAAACCTTGTTTCCGAAGCACAATATGCAGGAGGTTACTACTACTCCCTCCTGCTGGTTATCTCAGAAGTATTTGTTACGACATTTCTGTATGCGACTCTCTTAGTTGTAAACTACAAAATAACTTTAGCAATCACAGTTTTTCTAGGAATAATGGTTCTTTTTCTAATCAAAACAGTCTCAACATTAATTAAAAAAGAAGGACTTAAGCGTAACGATTTCCAACAAGTTTTCTACAGAGTCATTAATGAATCTTTTGGAAATTTGAAGTTCATCAAACTTCTTTCCTGCGAAGATTCCACTATCAAATCTCTGGACAAAGCAGGCGACGGACTGACAAAAGCCACAATAATGAACGCCACCTATAATACAATTCCTCGCCTTTCGCTTGAATGCATCGGGTTTTCTTTACTCATTGCCGCCATTGTCTGTGCCATCCATTACAATATGGAAGTACAACAAATTATTCCAATTCTCTCGCTTTATGCTCTGGCAATGTACCGTTTACTTCCGTCTGTGAACAGGATCCTAAGCGGATATAACAACATGATTTACTTTAATAAAACGCTAGAACTTGTGCTTGCGGACTACCAGATAGACACACATAAACTAGGATCTGCGCCTCTCACATATAATAAAAATATTACGCTAAACAACCTATCATTCAAGTATGATGAAAATATCATACTGGAAAATATTAATCTCACCATTAAAAAAGGTGAGAAGATTGCATTTATAGGTGAAAGCGGCGCGGGAAAAAGCACTTTAGCCGACATCGTTATCGGGATGTATACGTCTTTTTCCGGAAAATTCGCAGTTGACGATATACCTCTGACAGAGAAGAATCTTCTTTCATGGCGGGTAAAAATTGGGTATATCCCGCAATCCATCTACTTATTCGACTCAACAGTTGCGCAAAATGTAACTTTTGGACGAGCATATGATGAAGAAAAAGTTAAAAACGCGCTGGATAAGGCTGAATTGACCACGTTCCTTAATAAGCACAACGGAATCAATACGCAGGTGGGTGAAAACGGAGCCCAGCTATCCGGGGGACAAAAACAAAGAATAGCTATTGCCAGAGCTTTATACGGAGAACCTGATGTTCTGGTTCTGGATGAAGCAACCTCGGCGTTGGATAAAGAGACGGAAGGAAAAATTATGCAACGTATTTTCAAAGTAAGTGAAGACAAGACTCTGATAATAATCGCGCACAGACTTTCGACAATAAAACAGTGCGACAAAGTATATAAAATCGACAATAAAGGCATCAGCCTTGTCACAACATAGAACCCTATTTCTTAAGGAGCAATAATGTTTAATAATAAAAGTATCCTGATCACTGGCGGAACCGGATCTTTCGGACATAAATGTACTGAAATGCTTTTAAAGAAGTTCTCTCCCAAAAGAGTCATTATCTACAGCCGTGACGAATTTAAACAGTATGAAATGGCACGTAAATTTTCTGCTAAAGAGTTCCCATGCATGCGTTATTTCATCGGCGACGTAAGGGATAAAGAAAGACTGTACCGTGCATTTAAAGGCGTAGACTACGTCATTCATGCCGCTGCCATGAAGCAGGTTCCTGCATCGGAATATAACCCCTTTGAAGCGATCAAGACAAACGTCCTCGGTGCACAAAACATCATCAACACCGCTATTGATGTGGGTGTTAAAAAAGTTATTGCACTCAGCACCGACAAAGCCGTAAGTCCCGCAAATCTTTACGGAGCTACAAAACTTTGCTCTGATAAACTTTTTGTAGCAGGCAATCTCTACGCAGGTGCCGGCGAAACCCAATTCAGTGTAGTTCGTTACGGTAACGTCGTCGGAAGTCGCGGAAGTGTTATTCCTTTATTCCTTAAACAAAAAGAAACCGGAACCCTGACCATTACAGACCCCCGCATGACCCGTTTCTGGATAACTCTTGAACAATCCGTAAACTTTGTTCTTGATGGGTTTGAAAGAATGGTAGGCGGAGAAATTTTCGTACAGAAAATCCCCAGTATGAACATGGTCGACCTTGCCAAAGCAATGGGTCCTGATTGCGAAATTAAACATATCGGAATCCGCCCCGGCGAAAAGCTTCATGAAGTAATGATCTCAGCTGACGACTCAAGAAATACATCAGAGTTTGATAATTACTATGTAATTAAACCTGACTCTGAATTCATGAAGACCAAATATAATCAGATTGGTGGAAAACCGGTTCAAGAAGAATTTGTATACAGTTCGGATAAAAACACTGAATGGATTGATGGCGAAGACCTTTTGAAGATGATCTCCACCCTTCAGATTGAAAAATAGAGAAAAATTATGGGTAATCCCAAAAAAATACCTTATGGATGTCAATCTATAGACGAACACGACTTGAAGGCTGTTGCTGACGCCCTAACTTCCGGATGGCTCACCACCGGCCCCAAAGTCTCTGAGTTCGAACAGGCCATTGCCAAGCTCTCCAATGTTGCGCATGGAGTTGCAGTGAACAGCGGAACAGCCGCTCTGCACGCCGCGATGTATGCCTTTGAAGTCAAAGAAGGAGACGAAGTCATTGTTCCTCCTATGACATTTGCAGCTTCGGCAAACTGCGTTGCATATATGGGCGCAACTCCGATCTTCGCCGACGTCGACCCGGATACACTGCTGATCTCTCCTGAAAAAGTTGAACAACTCATAACTCCGAAGACCAAAGGGATTATTGCCGTAGACTATGCTGGTCAGCCCTGCGATTATGACGCGCTTAGAACGATTGCAGACAAACACGGCCTATTCCTCGCTGCCGATGCCTGTCATAGCATCGGAGGCAACCTGAACGGAAAAATGGTCGGATCTCTTGCGGACATTTCACTCTATAGCTTCCACCCGGTTAAACACATGACCACGGGCGAAGGCGGAATGGCCGTTACCGATAATCCAGAATATGACAGACGCATGCGCATTTTCCGCAATCATGGAATAACAGCTGATTTCAGACAACGGGACGGCTGGTTCTATGAGATGGAAGACCTCGGGTTCAACTACAGACTGACAGATTTCCAGTGTGCACTGGGACTCAGTCAGCTCGAAAAGCTTGAACAATGGATAGAAAGAAGACGTGAAATAGCAGACCTCTATGCTCACGAATTTGCTGAAATAAAAGAGTTAGCTCCTTTAGGCCTCAGACCCGGAGCCCATCACGCTTATCATCTGTACGTGATCAGACTAAAAGGCTCTGACTGCGCTCCTAAACGCAAGGCATTGTTTGACTATCTTCGTGAAAACGGCCTTGGAGTTCAGGTTCACTATATTCCGGTACATATGCACCCGTACTACCAAAAAACATTCGGTACCCATGAAGGCATGTGCCCGGTTGCAGAAGAAGCTTACAACGGAATCATTTCGTTACCGATGTTTCCATTGATGGAAGACGCTGATGTTCGGTCAGTCACTTCAACAATTAAAACCTTTCTTGCAGGAAATCTCTAATTATGAATGTAGCCATTATACCAGCTCGTGGTGGAAGCAAGCGTATTAAAAATAAGAATGTTAAAATGTTTTCCGGCAATCCCATTATGCACTACTCAATTAAAGCTGCAATCGACAGCAAGCTATTTGACCAAGTTATTGTGTCTACCGACTCTGAGCTTATTGCAAATACAGCTAAAGATTTAGGAGCATCCGTTCCTTTTATGCGACCAGCCGAATTATCTGATGATCACACGGCAACAGCTCCAGTTATCACCCATACACTTGAATGGCTCTTGAAAAACGGCTTCAATCCAGAATTCGCCTGCTGTATATATGCAACAGCTCCTTTTGTCAGAACCACAGACCTGATTGAGGGCTTTAAACTTGTAAAAGAGGGAAAAACTTCATCATCCTTTGCTGTCACATCTTTTCCATTTCCGATTCAAAGAGCATTAAAAATAACATCTGACGATCAGCTTGAAATGTTTTGGCCCGAACATGAGAACACTCGGTCACAGGACTTACCCGAAGCATACCACGATGCAGGGCAATTTTACTGGATAAATTGCCAAAGCTTTATAAAAGAACCAAGATTTTATACTAATGAGTCACGCCCTGTTATTCTTCCTAGACATCTAGTGCAGGATATTGACACTCTTGAGGATTGGGAAACAGCTGAGTTTATGTATAAACTTTTAAACCGCTAACAAAACAAATCTCAAAAGGTAAATATGACTGTTTCTCTTAAAGATGAAAACTTAATAATCCGGGCCGACGCAAATCCTAACATCGGCATAGGACATGTCATGCGTTGCCTTGCTCTTGCACAGGAGTGGGTTAAGAGAGGCGGGAAAGCCATTCTTGTCGGGAATATTGAGAGTAAAGAATTAATTAAAAAAATTAACGAATTTCAAGTCGACTTTCTACCCTTGCAACAATCATATCCTGATTCAGATTCTGATATGACTCTGCTATTAAAAGAAGCGAGAAAATCACCTTCAAAAAGCTGGATTATTCTAGATGGTTATTTTTTTGATTCTGCTTACCAAAAACAGCTTTATACGCATTTTAAAAAAATAATTTTAGTAGACGATTACAATCACTTGGAGAAATACTTCGCGTCAATAATTCTGAATCAAAATCTTGGTTCTGAAGATATCAAATACAAAACAAACGAAAATTCTATAGTCTTAGCTGGCGCTAAATACGCAATGCTCAGAGATGAGTTTAGACAAAAAGTGCAATGTAAAAAGGAAACACAAGATCTTAAACCTCAAATATTAATAAGTATGGGAGGAGCTGATATTGATAACATCTCGCTTAAGGTCCTTACTGCTTTACAATATTTCTCAGACAAAATTAAAATAATATTAGTCGTTGGCCCTGCTAACCCACATACTAAAGCACTTAATACTTATGCGGAAAAACACGCAAATACACTTCGCATAAAATCAAATGTTAACAATATGGCAAAGCTAATTAGAGAAGCAAATGTCGTAATTAGTGCAGGAGGATCTTCATGCTTTGAATTCTGCTCACAAGGCAAACCAATAATCACAATAATCACTGCAAATAATCAAACGGGCCTTGCTACAGCATTAGAAAAAGCAGGAGTATCAATAAATATCGGTAAATTTGATGCTTCCTCTAAACTAAGAATAATTGAATCTTTGAAACTTTTTTTTACAACGCCAGACCTTTATACATCTATGGGACAAAAAGCAAAAAAGATTGTCGACGGCAAAGGAACAGAAAGAATAATCGACGCAATAACAATTCAGTCAGGAAAAATATCATGAAAAAATGGCAAGGCCTTATATATCCAGATATTAATCTTATTCGCTTTTTTTATAAAAATAGACTTCATACCGAAAAAGGAAATGTTCTTGAAATTGGATGCGGTCATGGTAACAATCTTAGACTTTTCGCCGAAAATGGCTGGAATGTGACCGGTACAGATATTTGCAGCAACTCCATTGCTGCAGCCAAAAGCAACTTTGAGCAATTTGACGTTAATTCTCTTTTTATAGAAGGACTTTTAGCTGAAATATCTACAAAACTAGAAAATAAATATGATTCTGTAATACTACCTAACGTAATTAATTACATGAGTATTAAAGAAATTAAAGACACTTTCGACTTTGTTTCTAAAGTTCTAAAAAAAGATGGATTCTTCTTTTTAATTACACGCCATACCTCAGATTTTAGATGTGGATTCGGTGATCAAATTGGAAAAAACCAATGGAAACTTAATTCAGACACGACAGGCGAAAAAGGTACCTCTCAATTATTCTTTGAGGAATGGGAAATAAAAGACCTTGTTCAAAAACACATTAAACTGAAAGAAGAAAGCTTAATTATTTTAAGGCGTACCTTTGATGAAATACAAAAAGAAATGAAAATTTTTAACGCTGACACAATCATTTACGGCAAAAAGCTGTAAGCACTCGCTTGGAGGAATAATATTTTGATTTGTGCGATAATGCAACCAACCTACCTTTCATGGGTAGGATATTTTGATTTAATAGACCAAGTCGATACTTTTGTTTTTTTTGACAATGTAATTTTTGACAAAAGAAGCTGGCAACAACGTAATAGGATATTAACTCCTAGGGGATTAGAATTTCTAACAATCCCTATTTCTTCAAAGGGAGCATATAAACAACTCATTAACGAAACAAAAATAGAATCAGCCCATTTTGTACAAAAACATCTTCGTACAATAAAAAATAACTACTCTAAGGCTGCCTACTACAATGATTTTTATGATGAATTCTGTATTGTTATGAAAGATCTTTCACAATCTTTATCCCTCTCAGAGCTAAATATCGGCCTAATAAAGTGGTTTTGCACAAAATTTGGAATAACGACTAACTTTATTACATCATCAAAATTGAACACAACAGGCAATAGGTCTAAATTATTAGTGGACATCTTGAATAAGGTCAAAAGCAACGAATATATAACTCCCCCCGGAAGCATTAATTACATTGTTGAAGACAAAGAAATATTCGATTCAAACTCCATAAATGTCTACGTTCAAAACTATGTTCCTTATGAATATCGCCAGACAGTATCAGGCTTTACTCCATACGCATCTGCCCTAGATTTACTTTTAAATGCCGGACCTGATTGTTTAAAAATAATTAGACAAGGAAGATCACCAAACACAGCGCTAGAAGAATATTGCCAAGAAAAAAATACAACTAATTAAGCTAAAAACTAAACAGACCATATCACCCACTATCCTATAAAAATATGGTCTCCACAAACTTCGAAAGAGAAATAAAATGAATACTTTTAATATTAAAGATCGCCACATCGGCCCAGGACATCCAACATATATAATCGCTGAGATGTCTGCGAATCATAACCAAAATTTTGATGCAGCTGTTGAGCTTATTCATATCGCCAAAGAATGCGGCGTCGATGCAATTAAAATACAAACTTACACGCCTGATACCATCACACTGGATTGTGACAATGAATATTTCAAAATAGGTAAAGGAACCATATGGGAAGGACAAACACTCCATTCTCTTTACGGTACAGCTTACACCCCGTGGGAGTGGCAGCCTAAACTTAAAAAAATTGCTGACAATCTTGGTCTTGATTTTTTCTCGACTCCATTCGATGCTTCGGCTGTCGATTTTCTAGAAGAAATGGATGTACCTGTTTACAAAATTGCCTCTTTTGAACTTGTAGATATTCCATTAATAAAAAAAGTAGCCGCCACCCAAAAACCAGTCATTATGTCCACCGGTATGGGTACGTTATCCGAAATAGATGAAGCGGTAACCGCATTTCGCCAAGCAGGCGGAACAGATCTTATTTTATTAAAATGCACCAGCGCCTATCCGGCTCCTCCTGAATCCATGAATCTGCATACCATTATGAATATGCAGGAAACTTTCGGAGTTCCGTGCGGCCTCTCTGATCATTCGCTTGGAATAGAAATTCCTGTAGCGGCTGTTGCTTTAGGAGCCTGTGTTATTGAAAAGCACTTCATAAAATCAAGATCAGACGGAGGCCCCGACAGCTCTTTCTCACTTGAAGCTGAAGAACTGAAAGCAATGGTCATCTCCATAAGGAACGCAGAAAAAGCTTTAGGAAAAGTGCAATACCAAATAACCGAAAAAGAAAAAGCCGGAAGGGTTTTCAGAAAATCTATTTTTGCAAGTAAAGATATAGCCCAAGGCGAGTCAGTAACATCTCAAAACATCAAATGTGTAAGACCTAACAATGGTTTGCACACTCGTCATTTCGAAGAAATAATTGGTAAACTTGCCTTGAGTAACATAAAAAAAGGCACCCCTATACATTGGAATCTCTTAAGCTAAAAACAGTATAAGATTAGTTATATCTTCTATCGGGAACAATATGGAAAAAACTACCATTCTTATTTTAAGCCGCGGAAGGCTTGATGCAGCTCTTATAGAAGCAATTCATCTGCTAAAAAAAGAACACAATATCATTGTCATCGCGGATAAATCCAATATTAACAGGTACCAACAGATAAAAGATATCACGATTATACCAGCCCTAGAAAGGCAAGATATTTATAAAAAGCTAACTGAAGAACAACTCATAGACATTAAAACTATTGAAAAAAAACTAGGATTAAACTGCTATGAGTTTAACATCAATTACCTATTATACAGAAAATTTGTCAGCAGATATGGTGTAACAAATATCCACAAAGAAACAAACGAGCATATCCCTCAGCAAGTTTATTTCTACTACAATTTCTTCTTAAAAATAATACAAGAACATAATGTTGACTACGCTTTTTGTGAAACTTTGGACTTAATAGATTCAATGATTATTAGCAGAATGGCGGAAAAAGGCTTTATAAAAAAAATGTTTGAACGTGGTGTAATGTCTGTTGGAGGGGAGTTAAGATTATACATTGCGACCGGTCAACACAGACGAAGCTCTAGAATTGAATGGATACTTAACAACAGCCATCTTTCTGAAGAATCCATGATATGGGCAATTGCAACTGTCTCTAAATATAAAAAAGATAGGCTGACAAGCAAATATGATGATTACTATGTAAAAATATCAGGACTACTTCCCCGTTATTCTTTTCACCAAATATTAAATAAAATTAAAAGAATCATCAATGGAGAGACTCTTCTACCTGCAATAATAAAGCTTAAAAACAGAATACTTTCTGCAAAATATTTTTCTAAAAAAATACCTGATGGCAAAATAATATGCTATTTCCTGCAATTAACACCTGAAGCGACTATGTGCTCACAGGCTCCAGAGTATGCAAATCAAGAACACATGCTTGAACAAATTGCGATTCATGGCAAATGCGGGTATACACTTGCCATAAAAGAACACCCGGTTTGCTATGGTAACAGAGCTCCATCTTTCTATAAAGAATTGGCTCTTCTCCCAAATGTTGTTTTGCTTCCTCCATCATATCCGACTCGTGATCTAATTCTAAAAAGTGAAGCGGTTATTACCGCAACAGGAACAACCGCCGGCCTTGAGGCAGTTGCAACCGGCAAACCTGTTCTTTGCCTCGGAGCACCATATTACAACCTTTGTGGTAACAACATCCGTTTAGAAAAACCGCAAGATGTATGGAGCGCGATTGAAAACATACAATTCACTGAAGATGCACAACTAAAATTTCTTGCATCACTCCATCAAGCCACATACGAACACCCACAGTTCGGATCTACAGAAGAATACCAAAAAGCTAAAGGAATTGGTGATGTCATTGCCAGAGCTCTTGATGATGAAATTAAACTATATGAATCTGGAGTTTTAAAGTGATTTGGGGCCCACTCTTAAGGACTTACAAGAATCGCTATGCAGCTTTTTTAGCGAGAACTGTTATCCACAAAACCGCGCCAGCTGATTTTTTCCTCAAATTCATGAGTAAACAAAAAAACCCGTTTGGCACTGCGGCATATGTCCTCACGTTCGATTTCGACTTCGAAAAGGACATTGAAGCATTTCCGTACCTGCTTGATGTACTGAAAAAACATAACATTCAGGCAGGATTTGCTGTCATAGGTAAGTTTGTTGAAAAATATCCTGATATTCACAAAAGAGCTGTTGACGCTGGGCATGAGATTATTAACCACTCATACACCCATCCAGATAATCCGCACTGGGCGCCAGACAGGTATTTTAACAAACTGCCCTACACAGAACAAAAAGATGAAATCGAAAAAGCCCACGAGATTTGCCATAAAATTTTAGGGATAGACCCTATCGGTTTCAGAACGCCCCATTACGGCAATCTGCATACTGAATCAGTCTATCCAATACTTGCAGAACTCGGATACAAGTACAGCAGCTCTACTGCCGCTTGCGGCTATAAAGGATTCGGAGCGCCCTCCATGCACTCACATGGAATAATGGAAATACCCACTGGGTGCAGTCTCAACTTCCCATTAGCTATTTTTGATTCATGGAACATGTTACGCAAAAAAAAACCTTTTCTAGGTGATGATGCTAAGTTTGTTCAGGAATTTCAAAAAACAATACAAGTCATTGTAGAAAATAAATTATTTTTAACACACTATTTCGACCCGTATGATGTGATAAAAAATGGCAAAATAGACATAATTCTCGAAACTCTGCAACAGTCTAATATTTCTACCATTCTTTACAGAGATCTATTCAATTGAACAGAAGTCGCCCCATTTACTCTTGACAGTTTGTTCAGTTTTTCTTAACAAACAAGGAAACAACCGAACAACAATCTGGAACATAAATGTTTTTGAATATATATAGAAAACTAGCTTTAGCTGCCTACTCTCGTTACGGAGTCATCAGAAAAAAGAACTCTCGTAAGGCCATGGAACACAAAAGAAATATCGGTTACAATTTGGACTATGCTCCCGGAAGCATCCCTGTCTCCGAAATATCCGACCAATTAACCAATGCCGGAATACTCTCTACCGACACTGTGTTTGTAAGAATTTCTCTTTCTGCCGGTTTAGCCTTTGAAGGCGGAGTACAAGCTTTTCTGAAAGCACTTATGGATTATTTCACGCCCAATGGTACTCTTGTCATGTCGTCCTACACTTTCAATAAAAGCCCTATACTTTTTCTAGCGGATAACCCGTTCTTCGACTCCAAAACCACCACCGATCAGCTTAGTCTAGTTAACGAATTATTCAGACGAACGCCCGGAGTTCTGCGGAGTATTCACCCGACACACTCCGTATGTGCTTTTGGAAAAAATGCAAAATGGATTGTTGCAGATCATCATAAATCAGAATATTGCTATTCTCCGAATTCCCCTTTTGCTCGCTTGTACGAATTGGGAGCAAAGGAAATTTCTATTGGAGTTTACCCAACATCAATAAGCTTCCATTACATTGAACAATTTGTTCCCAAACATATCCCTGGCTATCAAGACTTAGATACCCCCATAATGTGCCGATTAAAAATCAATGACGAAGAAATTAGGAAACCATTCAAAGACACAGATGGATTTGCTTACTATAGATCGAACTACGATGTTTTTATTGGAACAAAGGCACAACCTCAAAAACATTTCTTTGGCCAAAATTTAGATTTTTACACTCTTGATCTACCCGACCAATTAAATGCGATGAAAATCCTTGTTGAACAAAAACAATATTGGCACACGGAACCCAGCAAGCTAAAAAACTTTATCTTTAAAAAAATAATAAAGCCTATGATTCTAAAAGCCTTCTTTAACAAAAAAGATGGCATTCTTTACCCGGTTAAGGAGCCTGCCAAATGATTATTTTGATCGGCGCGTCCAGTGATATAGGCAAACAATTGCTCCCCATGCTGCTTGAGACAGACACAGTTCTGGGCACAGCACGGAACAGAGAAAAGCTCTCCGAATTTATAGATAATAAAAAATTCACATGTGCAGAACTTGATCTTACCTGCAAAGAGTCTATCAACTCTTTCTGTGAAAAAATCGGAAAGCTTAAGGAAAATATCACCCTGATAAATTTATCTTCTATCTCAATAGACAAGCTATTCCTCGGCTATTCTTCCGAAGAATGGGACACAGTGCTCAATATCAATCTCAATGGCGGAATTAAAATTTTACAGACAACTATCCCTTTAATGATGCGCGCAGGATGGGGTCGGATAATTAATATCTCTTCTGTCGTTGCAAAAAACAGCGTTGTTGGTGCTGCCGCATATGCAGCAAGCAAGGCAGGTGTGACAGCCATGACCAAAACCATGGCTCATGAATACGGACGATTTGGGATTACTGCGAACACATTAACTCTCGGATATTTTAATACCGGGCTAACAAAAACCCTTGATAGCAATAGACAAAAAACCGTATTAGAAAGAATTCCTTCAAGAAAATTCGGTGAATGTAAAAACATTTTTTATGCCATTGAATACATAATTAAATCCGACTACCTAAATGGATCAGAAATTACTATCGATGGCGGATTGATGTAAGCTTTTACAATAAGTAGCTTGCACCAATCAACTATACATTATCAAACCCAGAACTCTAAAAACAGAGGACAATATTTTGAATAAAGCAAAAGTACTCACACTCATTCAAGAAGTTCTTGACCAAAAAGAAGCCGTCACCATGACGGACTCCCACCAAACACTTGAAAAATGGGACAGTCTGGCACAGCTACAAATTCTCACACGTATTGATCAGGAAACCGACGGCAAAGCCGCAAACATACCTGAACTAGCGATCGCCCTTTCCGTAGAGGAAATCATCGGAACTCTTGACTCTCATGGATTGATTGATGCCTAATTTAATTCATAGAGTTGAATATTACCAACCGGAAAAAATTGTCGACTGCGTTCTGCTCGACAAGGAAAAACCGGATTGGAATATTTCTGAAACCCTGCCAAAGACAGGGGTAAGATTTCTCCACCATGCTGATGCCGAGGAAACAACTCTTGATATGGCCTTTAAAGCCGCATCCAAAGCTCTCACAGGACTTGCAGACTTGCCGGATACTTTAATAGTCTGCACGCAGACACCGGACACTCTGCTCCCTCATTGCTCCGCCATGCTCCAGGATAAGCTCGGCTTAGATCGCTCGACAAAATGCTTTGATCTGAGTCTTGGATGCAGTGGCTACGGGTATGGTCTTGCAACAGGATACAGCTATCTCCGGTCTGGAATTTCAAAAAGAGTTTTACTGGTTACTGTTGATAATTATTCAAAAGTTATCAACCCCGAGAATAAAAAAGCATTTCTTCTTTTTTCTGACGGAGCCAGTGCAACAATTATAGATAGCCCGGATGAAGATCCCGTCTTTCATTTCGGCACAGACGGCAGTAGAAACAAAGCGATTGTCTGCAAAAATTCAGGCATCAGCGTTGTCACCGGGGATATGGCAAATCAACCGATTCAGAAGCCGAACTTTGAAATGGACGGATACGGCGTATTTCTTTTTACGTTGGGAACCATACCATCCGAAATTTCAAAATTAATAGAAAAAGCTAATCTTGCAATGGATGATATAGACTTATTTGTCTTACATCAGGCAAGCAGGTACGTTCTCGAGTCCATCGGCAAAAAACTGAATATACCTGAAAATAAACTTATTATAGATCTGGAGGAGGTAGGAAATACTACATCCTCATCAATCCCCATTGCTCTTAAAAGAACAGAAGAAGCAGGCAGGCTTAAAAAGGGAAACAAGATATTAACCTTCGGCTTCGGCATTGGGCTCAGTTGGAGCGGTGCTGTTTTTGATTACTAATTGTAGCCGAATAAGGAGATATTTCAATGAAAACTAGCTTTAAAAATGGATTCATCGCCCTTGTAAAAAAACATTCCCCCATTGAACAGCTTAAATATATTATTGAATCAAAGCATAGTGGATCAAAAATTTACAACGCAGTTCTTTCTAAACTAAACAGGCACTTAAAATATACAGGTAATCTTCCATACTACCCTACACAAATTTCTATAGAGCCGACCAGGGCATGTAACTACCGATGCCTGTCTTGTCTTCATGGGATAGAAGGCGGCAAAGAAATATTATCTAAAAGAGATAAATTTATGGACTTTGAAAAATATAAGAAGTTCATAGATCAAATATATAAAAAAATCTGGTTTATATCCCTTACAGGGGCAGGGGAAAGTTTTCTACACCCGAACATATATGAAATGATTAACTATGCTGCAAATAAAGGAATTTTTATTACATTAGAAAATAATGGAAGTGTCTTTGATCCTGAGAATTTAGCGCGGACAGACATTAACAACATTCATTTTGGCGTAGATTGTATTACACAAGAGAACTATTCTAAATACCGCATTGGCGGAAACATTGAAAATGTAATTAAAAGAATAAAAGCCTATTGCGAATTAAATTCTCAAAAAAATAAACCTGCTACTGTTCATTTAAGATTTCTCATTAACAAATATACTGAAGACGACTACGGCAAGGCTGAAAAAATATTTGAAGGCTATGATTTTGTAAAAATATATTACGACGGGTTTATCATTCCGCCGGAAAATTTAAGCATGAGTACCACTATGCCTTGCAGTACTACTCTTGAAAAATATGAAGAATGGCATCCGCGCAAGTACACTGAATACAATAAATACCGTTACGACAGTAAGCTTAACTTGATGCGTGAAAACAATTTATTTCATGAACCTACGGGTTCCTGTTCTGGAGTCTATACCGGAGCATTTCTAAACAGCGATGGTTCCATTTTTCCATGCTGTGTTGCCCAGCCATCTATGCCCGAAGCTCTTTGTTATGGGAATGCCTTTGAACATAGTTTCGATGAAATCTGGAACAGCACGAGAGCAAAAAATTTCCGCTCCAATTACAAAAAAGCTAATGGAGATTATGCTTTTTGTAAAAATTGCCCTAACGGACGGGATTAAATTCATGAAGTTGATGTTCTATACTTTGTTAAGCATTAACGCAGTGATGCTGCTTTTTGCTGCCTATTTTGTCCATTCGCGTGGAGGAATAGAATATTTGAAGGCAAAATATAAACAAGTTGTTCAAAATGAAGCCATTGGTGATTCATTTGCTAAAATGAGAAAAAACAAAATCGAATCACTTCTAGCTCTTCCATCAAATGACTCCGACATTTTGATGGTCGGAGACTCCATTACAGAAAGCGGGCACTGGTCAGAACTGTTTAATGATTCTCGCTTTAAAAACCGAGGCATTGGAGGAGAAACAACAACAGCTTTAAAGGACTGGTTTTCAAAGTTAGCTGTAAAAAAGCCTTCTGTCATGGTTCTTTTAATCGGTATCAATAATTTAAAGTCAGGGATAAATGAACAACAAACTAATACTTATCTGTCTGATATTAAATCTTTTTGTAAAGAGATACCTCAAGAAACACAAGGCTACATTATAAGTATTCTGCCTATTAATGAAGAGTTATCAGAAAACTTTATAAAATGTAAAAATCATGAAATTAAAAATATAAACCTAAAACTTCAAGAAGAAGCTGAACAATTTTCAAACGTTAAATATGTTGATATATTTTCAAATATTATCAACAAAAACGGCCAGCTTGACCCAGCATATACGGTTGATGGTGTACATCTGACTCATGAAGGTTACAAGATTTTAACATACTTATTAAAATCAAAATTGCCCAATTCTTAAATTAACGAAAAAACAATGATCACAATACTTGGAACTACAGGATTTATAGGGTCTGCTTTAAAGGCAAGACTTTTACTGGACAAAAAATCGGTCACAGGCTTGTCACGTCCAGTGTTTGACCTTGCTAAACCAAAAACCTACTCTTCAATTCCTAAAGAGACGGAAATACTGATCCATTCCGCCGGTCCCGCGGGGCCGGAACATGCCGAAAACAGATACTGGCGTGAATGTGTTCAAGCCACTTATGACCTTGTGGATTTTATTAATAAAGAGCGCAAAAACATACAATTAATAGCATATATCTCTAGTGGAGCTGTTTATCGCGCTTCGAATTCAGCTTTGACTGAAACAAGTGAGCTTGGCCCTTCCAATCTTTACGGAATGAGTAGACTTCTTTCCGAAAATATAATTTCAAGTAAAGCGAATTGCCGCTCTGTTCACATGCGCCTCTTCTTCCCTTATGGACCAGGACAAAAATCACCACGTCTGATCCCTGAACTTACCCGCAAAATTATTGCAGGTGAAGCCATCTTGCTAAATGGAGAAGAAGGTCTTCCTAAATTAAATCCAATTTATATTGATGATCTCATTTCACAGATCACTTCTTTACTTGAAAATACGAACAAAAAAGTAATTAATATTGGTGGAAGTGAACTTGTAACCATTAAAAATCTTGCTGAAAAGATAGGGGCCTCTTTAAATAAAATCCCTGTTTTTAAAATTTCTAATAACACCTCTTCAAACTTTTATACTATGAACAACAAAAGCTATGAAGAAAATATATCTATACAAAACAGACTCTTCGCAATGAATCAACAAGGAAAACATAATGATTAAAAAAAACTTATGCAAAATATGTAATTCAGAAATCACAGCAATCCCACTGTGCAATGCTCCAATCGCCGGCATAAAATGTAATAGTATTGAAGAGAGCATTAAGCACCCTATTTTTAAACACACCTTCAATCACTGTAGCATGTGCAACATGGTAAGCTACCATTATTTTGATGAAGCCTCATCTTTACTTGATAAAATGTATGCATCACAACCTTCCACATATTCTCTATTGTCGGGAGCAAGCGACTACATAAAAAACTTTTGTAAATCGCTAATTTCCAAGTACAACATCCAGAAAGATGATAATATTCTCGAAATTGGCTGCAATGATGGTGAATTGCTACATGAAATTAAATCTCAATCTAAATGTAACGTTCTAGGAATTGAACCAAGCTCGTCGTTTACAACTATCTGGAAAGATAGAAAACTAAATATTATAAACACTTTTTTTTCAGACGAAACAGTGACCGAACTTGCTAATCAACAGTTTAAAATAATAACTTTTAGGCATGTTTTTGAACACATAAAAGAACCTCAAGACTTTTTTGCAAATGTAGCAAAACTAGCACAAGATGAAACAATAATTGTGATCGAAGTCCCATACTTAAAGACAATTATTGACAATGAAAGGTATGAAAACACAAGCTACTCTCACCTAAATTACTTTAGTATAAGGCCACTTACAGTGCTTGCAAAGCAATACGGTTTCCATATTATCCATCAGGAAACTGCCGTCACAGATGGAGGGTCCTTAGTGGTCCACTTATCTCGCCAAAATAAACAAAACAACAGTTTTGATGACAACATTACTGCAGAACAACTTACTACATTCGTGTCTAATTTAGATACAAAAAAAGAAAAAATTCACGCTCTTATAAAAAAATATTCAAAAAATGAAATAGTAGCATATGGAGCCGGAGCAAAGGGACCGCACCTGATGTATTTATTTGATCTGAATAACTATCTATCATATATTGTAGATGACAATACGTCTTTTGCTGGTCAATATATAGCTGGAACGGATGTACAAGTTCAGCCAACAAGTTTTCTACAGAATAAAAACATAAAAGCTGTTATAAACTTTGCTCCCACACACAGTAAGCTTATCAAATCCAAAGTACCACAATCACTCAAATTTATTGACTTAATTTAATACACTCCAAAAACAACTTAACTTGTATTGCCTAAAAAAAGTTATACTTAGCACGCAAAATGTTTTTATTAAAAAGCGGCACTTAATTAGATTGCAAAGGATTAAGCTACAATGATTGATAAAAAATATGATATCGGAATCATAGGTAATATTTGTTCTGTAGATCTCAACACTGCTGAATCTTTAGCTCACCTTGGATTAAAAACTATCGTCTTTGATACAACAAATGCGACCAAAAAAAATCAGGTAATTGATAACTTTCACAAGAAAGAAGATATACTTTACGATGTATACCGTCCCACTGGAAGTTTAGATTTTTTCCGCATGGCTTGTTTATGCCACGTAATTTTCAGTTACACTGGAGCAATACTTGGGCCTTTAAAAAAAATTTATCCTTTAAAATTTCTCCCTCAATTCCCGCCAATCATTAACATTTCTACTGGATCTGATATAGCTGAATTTCTTGACGAAAAAAGCATTAAATCATTTTTATTCCGCTTACATCTCAACACATCACCTCTTAACTGGATGGTCGAGTATCCGCATGCTCTTAAAAACATCCAAAAATACAAAATAAAAAATGTACACTTCATGCCTTTCCCGGCCTTCCGGCTTCCTGAAAATAAATTGCCTCTCCCACAAAATCAGGACAAAATAATTTTCTTGCACCCTTCGCATTTAGACTGGCAAGCTTCTGATAACACTAAAGGAAGAACTTCCACCAAGGGCAACGATAGATTCCTCAAAGCGTTTATACGTGCCGTAAAAAATGGATTAAGGGCTGAATGTGTTATCATAGATAGAGGATCTGATAGATTACTTGCCAGAGAACTTATTGAGAAATCTGGAGTTAAGGACCATTTTATATGGAAAAAAGATCTCACGCGTGATGATTTTTTCATTGAAATCAAAAAATGCCACGTTGTTGTTGATCAATTTGATTGCGGTGGCCTTGGAGGAATTGCAGTTGAAGCAATGGCTTCGGGCCGTCCTGTCATGACATACATTGAAACCAATTGTTCTCGTCTTCAATACGGATTAGACACTCCACCAATTATAAATTGCTGGTCCGAAGATGAAATTTATACTCAAATCATGAATTGTGTAAGCCTACCCTTTGTAAAAGACAAAGCTGAAGAATCTTACCTTTGGGTCAACAGACAACACAGAGTAGATATAGTTTTTGAGAAAGTTTTGTTTTATGTTTCTTTGCTTACAGGAAAAACAATTAAAGACTATGGGTGGTTAAAAACCGCTTATTCTCAACGCACATAATTTCGTTATAGTTATCTACTATTAAGAGGTAAAATATGGGCTATATACATCCAACCGCAGATATTGATTCAACGGCAACTCTCGGCGACAAAACTTATATATGGCAAAATGTTCAAGTCCGAGCACAAGCCATCGTTGGATCAGATTGCATCATAGGCAAGGGAGCATTTATTGACTTCGGGGCAGTAGTTGGTAACAAAGTAAAAATTCAAAATTATTCCAATATCTTCAGAGGAGTTACCCTTGAAGATGGTGTCTTTATTGGCCCCTCTGTCTCCTTTACTAATGATATGTTTCCAAGAGCAGTAAACAAAGATGGATCCTTAATGGATATCAGCGATTGGAAATGCTATAAAACATTAGTGAAAACAGGTGCAGGAATAGGCGCAGGTTCCATCATTGTATGCAACAATACAATTGGAAAATGGGCGATTATTGGAGCAGGAAGCGTTGTAACTCGTGACGTTCCTGATTATGGACTAGTTTACGGAAACCCAGCACGTCTTAAAGGTTACGTCTGTCCTTGCGGCAATAAATTTTCCATTGGACCAACTGATGAACTAAACGTCAAATTAACTTGTAAGTTTTGTGACAAATCCATCATAATAAATAAAAAATAAAACGTACAGGAATCAAATGTTTACTCACAGTGATTATATAAATTTTTTGAATACTATTAGCAAAACAACTAAGACTCACCTTTTTAAAAATTTTACATGGAATGTTCCAGGATTGATACTTCGACACGACGTAGACATTTCCATAGACTATTGTTTACGATTAGTTGAAAAGGAATATGATTTAGGTATTGTTTCTACTAATTTTATAATGGTAACATCTCCACTTTATAACCCACTTGCCTTAAATAATACTCGATCTTTGCAAAAGATTGTAGAGTTAGGAAGTGAAGTAGCTCTACATTTTGACCCGACTTGCTACCCGGGAGCGAGTAATGAAGAATTACTTGCTTGCGTTGTAAAGGAAGCAGCAGTTCTTGAAAATATTATTGACCAAAAAATTTGCTCAATAAGTCTACATTGCCCATCAATACATGGTCAATTTCCTGTTTTTAAAAACTATATAAATGCCTATGACCCCTCTTTTTTTTCAGATGAAAACTATATCTCAGACTCCTGCATGTCTTTCCGAGGCAAAGACCCATTAGAATGGCTTCATCTATCAAAAACCAAACCTGTTCAAATGCTGCTGCACCCATTACATTATCAAACTGAATCGCCCAATTACCAATCTATTTTTGAAAACTTTATTAACCAACGTAATGTCGTACTTAACGACCTGTTTACACTTAGTCCTGCGTTTGTTCGCGACATAGGAAAATTTCCTTTATTTAATATTAATACTATAAAGAAGAGTTAACTGGCGCACTATTTCAACAAAACCAGATTACTACTTAAAAAAACATTGAGGACTTATGAGTCAAAGCAACTACACAGATAATAGCATTAATACCAATAGCTCCGCCCTCGAACATCGAGCAAATTTGAACAACAAATTAGCTCAACACAACTTAGAGGAGTGGATCTTTTCTCATTGCGCATATCAAAAAGGAATACGAGTTCTTGACATCGGTTGCGGAAGAGGAAAACAGTCCTTGCACCTTGCTGCCTTGCTGGAAGGTGACGTACAAATTACAGCTCTCGATGCTTCAAACGAATCTTTAAAAATTGTTGAAGAAAACGCCCAGCAACTTAACTACAAAAAAATCATTACAAAACAAATGAATTTTAATGATTTTGATATATCAGACGAAGAACCTTATAACTTGATAATGTCTGCGTATGCTATTTATTACGCCAATGATCTTGTAAATTTTATTTGTGAACTAAAAAAGAAACTAGCCGTTGGAGGCGAAATATTTATTTGCGGTTTTGGAGCTGGAACAAATCGAGAAGTCTCCACTATTTCAAGCAAATACACTTCCCACAATATGGCTGCTCATATTGAAGATTTTATTTCCTCTGAACAACTTACTCTTCTAAAAGAAGAATTCAGTTACTGTGAACTTGTTAGACTTCATAATGAAATTTCTTTTCAAGACTTACAGACGTTTCTTGACTGGTGGAGAAATCATGGTTCATACATCAAAGAAATAGATGCAAAGGTTGCTTCCGAAGTTCAGGAAATTTTTAAAAATGAAGAATCTTTTATTGTTAGCAAAGAAGTTTTAGGACTTAAATTATCAAAATAATTTCTATAAACAATATCAATTAAACCTTACATCCTTATAGGAACTAAAATATGAAAGTTGCAGTAATCGGAACTGGCTCTATGGGACAAAACCATGTCCGTCTTTATTCAGATATATCTGGTTGTGAACTCGTTGGAATTGCGGATCAAAATGCCAAACAAACCTCACGCTTAACCTCATTATACGGCGGAAGAGCATACTCAGACTATAAAGAACTTATAGAAAAAGAAAAACCTGACGCTGTTACAATAGCGCTACCTACATTCTTGCACAAACAAGTAACTATGGATTGTTTAGATGCAGGAATCCATGTTTTAGTTGAAAAACCTATCGCTAAAACAGTAGAAGAAGCGCGAGAAATGATTGATAAAGCTAAACAAGTAGGGAAAACACTTCAAGTTGGTCATATTGAAAGATTTAACCCAGCTATCCAGCAACTTAAAGAACGCATTGCCGATGGACAGCTAGGAAATATTTTCACAATTCATTCCCGCAGACAATCTCCATACCCGGGAAGAATTACCGATGTTGGGGTTGCAAGTGACCTTGCTACGCATGAACTCGATATGATGCGTAATTTATCTCAGTCTGAAGTCACTACCATGACGGCTGAAGTTTCAAAGGTTATGAACACTGATAATGAAGATATTGTTTTTGGACTCCTTCGTTTCAATAACGGAATACTTGGTATTTTAGATGTAAACTGGGTAACTCCTACAAAAGTACGTAAAGTAGCAGTCACAGGTGAAAATGGTATGTTCACTGTTGACTACCTTAACCAGACTCTTTCTTTCCATTCAAATTATGCAGCAGAGCAAAATGAAACTAAAAATGAATGGTTTACTACTAAATTTGGTGTATCTGAAGGAGATTACACTAGTTTTAGAGTTGAAAAAAAGGAACCGTTACGTGTTGAAATAGAAGCATTCCTAGAATGTTGCAAAAAAGGCGAAACTCCTCTTGTTACAGGAGAAGACGGCCTTGAAGCTCTCACTCTCGCTCTTAAAATTATTGAATGCGGTGACAATTGCAAATGCAAAAGGTAATTACAGTGCGCCCATCAATCAAAGGAAACACAATTTTGGTCACAGGTGGTGCCGGATTCATTGGCAGTCACCTCGTTGACCGATTACTTGATATGGAAGCAAAAGAGGTTATCATAATTGATAACCTCTTTCTTGGAAGTGAAGAAAATTTAGCGGATGCAATTTCTCGTGGGGCAATTCTTTACAAAGATGATGCAGAATTTGCGACCTCACTCGAATATATTTTTGAGCGTCATGACATTGATATAGTTTTCAACTGCGCTACAAAAGCTCTAAATTATTCTTTCATGAATCCATCAAATTCGTTTGAGACAAATACCAAAGTAGTTCTTAATTTACTTGAACTTCAACGCAAAAAAGCATTCTCTACTCTCTGCCATTTCTCAACGTCTGAAGTTTATGGAACGGCTGTATATGAACCGATGGACGAAGATCATCCTCGCAATCCAACGACTCTTTACGCAGCGGGTAAAGCTGCTGCGGATTTAGCTGTTGAAACATACGTTAGAATGTATGATCTGGATGCATTCATTATCCGCCCATTCAACAACTACGGACCACGTCAGAATTTCAAGGGGGAAATGGCCGGCGTTATCCCTATTACAGCTTTTCGCGTCCTTAATGACCTACCGCTTGAAATCCACGGAACAGGTTCTCAGAGTCGCGATTTCATCTACGTGCATGACACAGTAGATGCGATTGTTAATGTTTATGATAAACTTCCCAAGGGTGAGTCTGTAAACATTTCAACTCACAATCAGGTGAGTATTAAAGAAGTAATTGAAACAATCGCGCATGAAATGGAATACAAGGGCGAAATTCTGCGTAAACCTGCTAGAAACTCTGATGTTTTTTGCCATAATGCAAGTAATGACAAATTAAACTCATTAATAGAATTTAATTTAACTCCATTTTCAGAAGGGCTTAAAAAAAGTATTCATTGGTATATTGCAGCTATTAAAAACTGAGAAGAGTCACAAAAAGATTCCCGTTGCTACGACGCTTTGTCGGAAACATAAAATAAGCAACGTAAGTTTTTATAACTGGCGTGCAAAAAATGGAGGTATAAATGCGTTTCTGATGGCACGCGTGGAAGAATTTAAACAAAATTTTGAATGAGCCCATCAGCTTGGCGTAATCTTAAAAATAACCTTCTCGATAGCTGTTTTTATATTAAGTCGCGACTTTTTGCTAAACGATTACTCAGAAGACTTGCAATCGATATCATCTTTATCCTGAGATAATAAAGGATTGCCATACTTTTCAATCCATTTTTTAGCCAAATACCTTGCTCCGACATAATTAAGATGATTTGTATCACCATACAAAAGTATCCCATCCACAACAGAAGAACAATTACCCGCTGCATTCTCGGGACAAATTAAGAGCTTTGGATCAATAACAACCATAGTAGGATAATCTTTTTTTAACGAATCAATGACGTCGTCTTCAATCTTATGGTTATTCTTTACAGTCTGTACCGCAACGCTCGTTTTTAAGTCAGTTTTGAACACTGCATTTTTTAAGACATTTAATCCGGGAGCACCTTGTAAGAAAGGGACATCCTTAAAGATAACTGGGATCTTTCCATTTTCAACTATAAAAGAAACACTATCACGAAGCCCACGGGCGAAGTTCTTTTCATTTACTTCTATAATATCGCCAGACAATACTTCATCTTTATATTTCATTATCTCTGGGTTTATTTTGTCGCCATAAATTCTAGAATAATAAAACCCCGCCACAAAGACATACTCCAAGTCAGGGTCAGTTATTAACTGGCTCCAATACTCATTCATAGCTGTCTTATCTTTACGTAACACCCTTTCTTTATGTGAATTCCTGTCATAATAAATAATATTTCTTAAATATGGAGTGCTATCTCGCGTGACCTGTATTCCCTTTATCCCCGCTTGAGCACAAAGGACTTCGATAAATGGACGAAGCCGCGTTGCATGTGAATCTCCAATTAGAATTGCCTTAATCCCCCCGGAGAGTTCGTCGCCCCACAAAGTATCCTCATTGACTATATGCTCATTGGAAGGAGAATTTTTCCCATACTGACCGACTAAAAGAGATTTATCATCTGGTCCTGAAGTTCTTAGCAAAGCCTGAACCGAGTCTGAAAATCTAGAAGGAAAACCATTTCCGAACAGTATAATTATATAAAATAAAAAACTCACAACTGCTGGAATAATAAAAAGACGAACAAACAAAACTCTAAAACTGGTTTTACTCTTTCGAAATGGGACCTCAATAAACTTATACGACAGTATAGACAGCAAAAAGCTCAATGCAATTGCAACCCACCTATTTTCTTCTATCGAACATCCAGTATAAGCTAAAAACGCAAAAAATGGCCAATGCCACAGATATAAAGAATAAGAAAGCTTACCCACCCAAACCATAGGACCGAAGGTCAACAAAGATGTTGCAAAATTGCCATTCCCAGCTTTAGGCAACACGATCAAAGCAGCCCCCAAACATGGCCACAAAGCATTTATCCCTGGATAAGGAATATTTTCTTTATATAAAACAGATGGAACAATTATCAGAGTAAGGCCCACCAAAGTAGCCAGAATCGGCCAGATTTTACTCAACTTTCCAGGAAAAACAATTGGAACGCGAAAACTGATAGCAATAGCGCCCCCAAGAAACAGCTCAAAAGCTCTTGCAGGTATCATATAAAAAGCGAACTCGGGAAAACGAACGAGATATTGGGAGACAGCTAACAGAAGGATAGTGAGCAAAAATAAAATTATTTTATGAAATCTAGCATGGATGAATCTGTAGGCTACGTACAAAACTGAGGGCCAAATAAAATAGAACTGTTCTTCAACAGACAAAGACCATGTATGGGTAAGCGGAAATTCCTTTACATAACCACGCCAATACCCACCAAAAAACTTCCAGAAAAAATAATTTGACCACGAGGTAATAGAAGCAAACTGAGCTTCAGCAAATTCCTTGAGATTATCAGGAAATAAAAAGAAGAAACTCGTGACAGAAACAACCAAAAGCATACACAGGAGAGCAGGAAGAATTCTTTTGATCCTTCGCAAATAAAAATTTTTAAAACTAAAACAATTATTATCAATTTCATTTATTATTATCGAAGAAATAAGATATCCGGAAATAACAAAAAAAACATCAACTCCTATAAATCCCCCCTCAAATATAGAAAATTTTGCATGCGATAAGACTACCAATAGAACGGCAACAGCTCTTAACCCATCAATATCTTTTCTGTAAGGGAGTGAACTCATAATTTATAAGACGGGATTCGGGATTGAGTGGAATTGTAATATGGCACGACAATAAAGGAGAGCCGACACAAGGTCGACTCTCCATAATAACCAAAAACTAAAACTTAATTAAAAGTCTTATTTTTTGAAACGGCTACGAACGATAGCAACCATAGGAGCTAGCATCAGCAACAACCATTCCATACCAAATCCAGCAGCTGGGTTGAATACACAACCGGAAGAAGAGCTGCTGTCAGAAGTGGAAACGGAACCAAGTACGATTGGATCGAGAATCGCAAGCTTAGTACCCTTTGCGGAATCGTAAGTTCCATCATCTTTGATGACGTAGTTTACGAAGTAAGGGGTTCCTCCGCCAAGGTTTGTGCCCTGACCAACATAACCGTCACCAACCTGGGTAGAAATCCACCATGAACCTTCGGTAGAAGGAGTTGCTTTAGATGCGTAGTTGAAAGAGTGACTGCTCTTGCTTCCATCAGCCATAAGCTTGTAGAGACGCAAGTTGTTTACGTTGTCACCAATTCCGGTCAAACCGAACTGAATTGTGAGAATCGCAGATTCACTGTTTCTCTGAGTTCCAGCAACTGTTGCGTTAAATCCTTTTACTTCAGTGATAGGAACGAAAGAAGAAGGAAGTCCTGTCCAAGCAGCGTTAAGCTGTGTTTTGGAGTAAGCAGTTGCGTTGTTTGAGTAATAAGCTACGGCACCAGGAACAGTAACCTGCCATGCCATGGAAGCATTGTGCTGGTAAGCTGAATTGCCTGAAAGAGCAGCAGCGCCTACAACAGCAGGTTTAGGAATAAGAAATGCAAGGCCAGCGCCAGTTTCAACAGTTCCGTTATAAGGAGTGTAGATACCTACGCAGTATGAACCATCAGCAGCTTTCTTACCAATGAAGCTACCTTTGATGATATTTTTGCTATCAGTTCCATCAAGGATAGTCATGTTAGACTGTCCAGAAGCAAATACTTTGGAACCACCCTGTAGAGAGATGGTATCACCAGCAAGAGAGAGTTCAAAGCCATTAACTGTGGGGCTAGCGACAGTTCCAGGAAGAACATTAATGCGACCATCTACAACATATGAAGAGTCGACCGCAATGTTCATAAGACCTGCAGTTGCGTTACCAGCAACCTTAGTGTTCGCAGCGTATGATTTGTTGTTACCAGCAAAAACAAGGAAGAAGGAGTGATCAGCAACGTAGCTTGAAGGAATTGTTGTTGCAGATTTAGTCATAACAACAAAAGCTCTGTCGCCTTCACTTGCATCATACATGTAACCTGTGATCAGGTTATTATCTTTATTAACGGTTGCGTTCTGAATAAGGTAAGCATCGCCGTTACGAAGACTTAAATAAGAAGATGTTTTTTCGATGGTGAAAGCAACTGGAGCAGTTGTTGTAGCAACAGCATCAATAGTTACAGCTGAAAGTTCTGCACTAGCAGTTGTTGCTGCTGAATCACCAAATGTAACTGTACCAAGAGCATAACCAGGAGTAGCTGTTGTTGCTTCTACACCGTATGCATAAACAGACCAAGTTGAACTGTAGATATCAGCAACTTTAGCGTTTACAGTAGTCTTAGCATCAAAGGTACCAGGCTCGTACATCATAACAAGGGAGTTACCAAACTGTTTTCCGTTTTGAACGCCAGCTGTTCCCTTTACTGTTGCGTTTGTAAAACCAACCATCAATTTTGCACCAGAAGTAGGAACTAAATTAAGAGTGGAGTTGGTAGCATTGTTGCTGCCAGTAAGAGCATTAGTTCCAAGCTGGTATGTACCATTTGTAAAGTATGTTTTTGGAACGGCATTCCAGTTAGACCAGATTACATCTGTACCTTTAGCTCTGAGGCGCAAGAAGGTCCAGTCAGAAAGGGCTGAGACAGAAGAGTTAAAAGAAGAAACAGAAGACTGAAGCGCACCAGCACTGATACCGGTTGCGTTTACAAGTGCGCCTGTAGCAGTACTATTAAAGTATGTAAAAGCAGAAGTAGAAAGTTTGCTTGTTCCAACTTTAATAGTTCTATTAGAGGAAAATCCTGTAATTACGAAACTTGGCTCAGCATAACCAGTAGAGAGCAAGATGCCGTTACCCAAAGCACCGGAAAGACCAGCAGGGGTATTAGCAGGAACAATGTAAGCAGCGAATGCGCTGGAAGCCACCAGCATAAGCGCTACTGTAAAAAGGCTAATGATTTTTTTCATTAAAAAAATCTCCTCATATTAAAATTACAAAAAACCGAAGACTGAAATGCCAATCATTTCAACCTCTTGGTCAAAATCAAATTAAACATTACTCTAAAGACTCTTAAATTTCAAGCTTATTTTGATTTTTATAACACTTCATAAACTCTGACATTTGGGAAATCATCATAAACAATTTTAAAATATTCTGAAATCTGCGGTGAAGCCGGGTCTTCAATAAGAAGCTTGACCAGCATTGAGCGCCGTAAGAAATCATCTACCAACATCCCCTGATTGACAGTCCTGCTATAAAGCATCTCTGGCCCGATGTTGTTAGCGAATTTATTAAAAGTTGAACCGTTCTTGTTTAAAACCGCATACCCTGAGAGTTTCACAGACCCTTCGTTTTTTATATTCAAGACTCCAGACCCCGGCTCTAAAGTAAACGGATTCCTGATAGCAATACAATTCGGATGTACCCCCCCACCATCAATAATGTTCCACGAGCCATAATATAATATCCAATACGCAAGTCTTAAATTTTCCCATGTTAAAACAATATATTGCTTTGAACCAGTCTTAGACTTATATTTTATTGCTCCAAAAGACTGGAGCATCTTCTGAACGTCTTTAGCCTTCATCTTATCCCACACAGAAGCGGGATTATTACCATTGTCTGCGCTAAAGCGCATCAACTGACTCGATTGCATAGAATACGGAGTGGTATAAGCGAAAGCCAAAGGAAATAGAAGCGAGCCTCCATGACGACTACCGTCGGCAAAAGAATGTTTGCCTGTATAATATGAAGCTGCGTATCCCCAATCCCACCAAGTCCAGACGGTACTACCTTCAGGCATAACCTTCCCGGACTCAATCAAAGCCACTGCATGTGAATTACCCATAATAGGGGTAGGCGGAGTCTGCAGATACATTGCACCGACATTTGAAAAAAGAACGGCAGAAAGCAACAGAACCTGCAATGCGCCCATTGCCATCTTAACTTTTGAAACAGCAAATTTCTCAATAAGCATATTTATAAGATAACTTATCCCAACTCCGATGGCTATTCCGCCGAACATTGAAAACCTGCCACCCATATAAACCGCGGCAAAAGTTACCACAGCAAAAGGCAGCAAAAACAAGCTGGAAGTAACTCTAAACAACATAATCGAGAATGAGATTATCCCGAGCCACCCCAATAAATTACTGCCAGTCAAATTAGTTAAAAGGTCATTGATACTTATGTTCTGAGCTTCGATAACGCTTTGGGCAATTCCAGGATAAACAGGACCCGATACACTTGTAGAAATATCCGCAGCAGGCTTCATGTAAGAAGCAATTTTCCCTGAAATTCCCACAATAAAATCCAGTCCAACACCACTCAAAAATATAATCGCCAAGAAAGCTGCCAAATAACAATATTCATTATTATACATTTTATGGTTTCTAATAACTGGAAGCCTGAACAAAGCAACGAGCAAAAGAATTGCCGCAAATCCGACCCAGCCAGCAAAAGCAACTAGGCAGAAAAAGACAATTCCGCGCATCAATTCAGCACGCGTATCTCTAGTTCCACAAACCATAGCAAGGGCGACTGCAACAAAAACTGTCGCTATTCCGAAAGTTTGCATATCGCCATGCCATAGGTTGCCATATGACGTTAACGCTCCTGCCACAACAGGAAGACAATAATCAAAAAATGTTGGATTAAACTCTATTTTACTGTTTTTTATTGGAACCCAGGACCCTCTAATCCCCAGACTGACCCAGCGAGCCAGCAAAACTGAAATCAGAAGCGGAAACAGTAGAGTGACTACATCGGTGTCGTAATATGCAAGTCTAGTTCTAAAAAAATACGCCGGAATAGAAGTCGCATAGACAGCTCCAGCCAAACCAACCCAAGGCCCTGCAACGAGCATTCCCCACGCAAAGGCGGCTATTGCGCAAAACCCCGCAAATACAGCCGGAAGCCAGAAAGCAATATTTCCGTATTGAGCGCCTGTCACGCTTCCAAGAAAACGAATCAACCCGGACATGGGATTTCCTAAGGCACTTCCGACACCTTTTGCCCCGGCAAGCCAGTAATAAGCATCATGTGTACCCATGATATATTCGCCGTTGACCATAAAATTTGGATTATCCCACTTAGGCAGATCCAAACATCTCAGCCCGAATGCAAAAGCGAAGGCTATCATCGAAAAAAGTAAAAATACTTTCCAATCATTCATCCACGCGGGTTTTTTAAAATCCTGCCTCATGATGAGTTTCACTCCAATATAGTTATATCTTAGATAAAAAAATCAGACGAGTATAATGAGTCAGCTACAGCTTTGTAACCCTGACAACTTCTTCAAGGGTCGTAACCCCTTCGCGAACAAGACGAATTCCGTGATCTACCATAGTTTCGCGCCCCTGTTCTTTGGCGTAAGCTTTTATGCGGTCGGCAGAAACTACATCCATGATCAACCCGCGCATATCTTCTGTCACCGGGATAAGCTCATAAACGCCTTTTCGTCCCTTAAAGCCTGTGAAATTGCAATGTTCGCAACCGGCTCCAGCGGTTTGAGTCGTAGGCAGATCTTCCATGCCGTCAAAAAGCTTAATGGTATGTTCAGAAACAGAAATTGATTTAGAGCAATGAGGACAATTGACCCTGACAAGTCTCTGCCCAAGCACCAGCGAAAGTGATGATGCAAGTAGAAACGGTTCAATCCCCATATCAAGCATTCTGGTTACGGCAGTAGCTGCGTCATTTGTATGCAAGGTGGAAAGAACTAGATGACCTGTAAGCGCCGCTTGAACAGCAGTACTGGCGGTCTCTTGATCTCGAATTTCACCGACCAGAATGATGTCCGGGTCCTGCCTGAGAAATGAACGAATTGTAGTGGCAAAAGTCATGCCCGCGGCCTTATTGACCTGAACCTGATTTATGCCTGAAAGTTGATATTCGACCGGATCTTCAACGGTGACGATATTCTTATCCTCACGTGGAAGTTCACTTAATCCCGCATAGAGACTAGTCGTTTTACCGGAACCGGTCGGCCCGGTGACAAGAACAATACCGTGCGGCTGAGCAAGTACTTTTCGGAAAAGTTCAAGATCTTTCCCTTTGAGACCGAGATCTTCAAGATTAAGAATATTCTTTGAACGGTCAAGAATACGGAGAACGGCCTTCTCTCCACTCATTGTAGGTATTGTGGAAACACGGACATCAACTTCTTTCTGCCCGAGCTTAATAAAAATTCTACCATCCTGCGGCTTGCGACTTTCAGCAACATCCATCTCGCCCATAACTTTAATACGAGCTATAATAGTCGGTTGTAGCCCTCTATCTAGACGCTTAACAGCTTTAAGAACTCCATCTTGCCGATAGCGAACTACAAAACCGTTACCTTGCCCTTCAAAGTGAATATCACTTGCACCGGATATAATTGCCTGATGCATTGTTTTATTCACAAGACGAACAATCGGAGCATCATCATGAGACCAGCCGAGGAGATCTTCTCCGTCTTCCCCCGCTCCGCCTTCTTCCGATTCAGATTCTATGGAGCTTTCCTCTTCCCACTCTGTCAGAGCCTGCTCGAGCAAGGGAAAGAATTGATCTTCATCTACAACTTCCGTGACAACTTTTTTCCCAAACTTCCACGCAAGAAAATCAGCCATGGGCAAAGAGCTTTCATTCTGGAGCAACACTTTGATTTCGCGCTCCCCAACCTCCACGGGAATAAATTCACTACGCTGAGGAAAAGTCAAAAAGAGATCCACTACTTCACGCGGAACCTTGCTAAGATCATATGAGATGCTCAATTTACGGACCTACTAACCATCTGACTGGGTTGAAGATGCTTCAGGTTCAGCTTTCGGTACATCATTATTTTTATAGGTGTTGAATTCTTTTTCAATAAAACCATCAAACCGCTTTCTTTGAGTACGATATTTATCCATTTTTGCCTGACTGATAGCTTCAAGCTGCTCAGTTGTCCTAATTATTCGAGCAGAAAGGAAAACCATTAAAGTTTGCTTTTTGCCGCTTCTACTCTGAGTCTTAAAAAGCCAGCCGAGCAATGGTAAATCGGAAAGGTATGGAACAGCGCTTTGTCCCCTGTTCTGATCGGATTGAATTAAACCACCGATAACCATAATAGATCCATCAGCCAAAATAACAGTTGTCTTGGTGGTTCGGTCATTTGTAACAGGCAAGGCGGTCGCGGCTGATGCTGCCGACACGGTATTGTATGTCTGATAAACCTCAAGCTTCACCAAGCCGTCTTCACGATTGATGTGAGGTTTAACCTTAAGCTTTATACCTACATCTTTATAAGAGTAAGTATTCACAATAGATCCCCCCGTAGTAGTACTCTCGCCAGTTTTAAAAGGCCTGTTCTCACCTATGAAAACTTCTGCTTCGGAGTTATCGAGGGTCATAATCTGAGGAGCTGAAATAAGATTAAAATCGGAGGAAGCTTTAGTGAAATTAACCAAAGCGCCAATCGAGGGATAACTTTGCCCTCCATATGAAATAATATCCCCTAAAATACCCATGGAAAACCCACCGGGCATATTACTGGGGTTTGCGGCATAACCAGGCATATTACTGTCTTTTGTCTTCGTATATCCGAAGGTAGAAACGCCGCCGCCGACCTTGACGGCTCCTTGCCATTCCACACCGAAGTCTTTTGAATTACTCAACGTGGTTTCCAAAACAAGAGCTTCAATATAAACCTGATCCTGAGCCTGATCCAACTGCTCCACAAATTTATCAATTTGAGGAATCTGACCAGCATCAGCCATCACAATTAAAGTATTTGTAGATTCATCAGCGGAAACCTGAACCCCGCCATCAGCGTTAGCCCCAGCAGAGGATGATTTTACAGGCGCTTTTGCAGATCCAGCCCCCCCTGAAGTGGAACCTTCTGCAGTTGGGATACTTCCACCTGTAATAAGGCTTTTAAGAACATCTCCAGCAACAATGGCTTCTATATTATGCAACCGATAAACTTTAAGTTTAGAATATGATTCACTAACCTTATCAAGTTTAGAAATAAGACTTCGTATCGTGGTTAATTGATCTTCACTTCCAGAAACAAGGATACTGTTCGCCCATTCAATAGGTTCAATTACAGGCGAAGCCCCGGCTTTTCCAACAGCAGAAAGTTTTTTATAAAAAGAGTCCAGTTTAGAGGCTACGGCTTTTGCATTTGTTTTTTGCAAGTCAAAAAGGACTGTGGACTGTCCAGCTCCTACCTTGCGAACAATTCCTAGCAACTTGCGCATCTTATCAATATTTGACTGTAAATCACGAATAAGCACTGCGTCAGCCATCGGAACTGCGGTAACCTGTCCAATCTGTGAAGCAAAAGGCCGCAAAAGGGCCGTAACCTTATCGGGAGACATTTTACCTTCAAGCTGAAAGACTGAAGTAACAATCTCTTCCCCTGAGCCACCTGAAGAATCAGACTTAATATCAGGTGAGATCAACTTGGCATCTCGGGCCGGCAATATATAGGTTACATTGTCCCGCGTGACGGCATAAAATCCGGCACCTGAAAGAACTTGCTGAAAAACAGCCATAAGTTCAGGCTCTGTCAGAGACTGGCCTGCGTAAATACTTACATGAGTCCCGGGCAAGGCGCCTTTATTAAAAACAATATTCCGACCAGTATAGCGCCCGACAAACTTGATAAATTCAACAAGCGAAATACTTTCCAAATTAGCATGAACGGCGTCTCCTCCTTCCGGTTGAGCAAAAGCTCCAGAAGAAAGAAGCGTAAGGGATATAGTCAGTGCAATAAGCATTTTGTACAATAATTTAAGCATATTCAGCTTCACAATCTCCACCGAATGAAATTCGGAAAGAACAATTTTCTTAAAAAGAAGTTTCGGATATAAATCCAAAACCCCAAAACGATTTAAGGAACCAGTTGCTTCATTCATACATATCTTAAGAATCATCCTACACTTGCAAAAATCAGTCAAGCGAAGTCCTCTTTAGCATTACAGTTCTACATGAACTGATAAAACAAAAAGGCATTATAAGCAAAATGGATAATTGTGCCGGGTACAACACTACGATATCTCTGCCATATAAAGCCAAAAGCAAGAGAAGGAATGAAGGTAAGCATGGCCCAATTCAAAGGCTGATTAATCAAGTGCATACATGAAAAAGTAAGCGAAGCCAGAATATTAGCTAAACTTAAAGGACCGAATCTGTAACCATAGTGAAAGAACCGATCAAGCCCCTCTTGAAGAAGAAACCTAAAAAATAATTCTTCTATAAAAGCTTTGCCCAGTAGCAATGCAAGGGGAAGCCGTAAATCCGGGCTTGGCACGTACAGCCCGACAAAACCTAAGGATAAAAACAGATAAAAAATGGGATCAGTAAAACTGTACACGCCCCACTTCAGCTGATGCCAAATTCCTTTAATAATTCTGTTTACGAAAAAATCATAAACCATAAATGCCCTGTTTTTATAGTCATCTATAATATTTATATTTTATCCAAAATCTTCACAAGCACTTCTTCAGGAGCGAGATTATTAAGACACGCCAAATCTCCCCTGGCACAACTTTCACGCCGACAGGGCTGACACTCGAGGTCAGGCACAACTTCTATGTGATCAGAAGAAGGAAAAGTCCACGCACTGCTTGATGAACCGGGAATTGTTATACTCGGAGTTCCGACTCCTACAGCAAAATGTCTCGGAGCGGAACAGTTTCCTATATGCAGAACAGCTCTTTCAATGATCGCAGCCATAAGTCTCAATGAACCGGGCTTATCGAGCAGAACACACCGACCTTCAAGGCCGGACACAGCTTTAACTTTAAGCGCCACTTCTTTTTCGCCCGGACCATACAAAATAAAAAACTTTAAATCTTTTCGTTTTTCAGCCAGCAAAGAAATTAATTTGCCATAATGCTCAGCGGGCCATCTTCTAGTGTCTCGTCTGTGAGAAGGGTCTAAAGTAATCAACGATTCATCATCTTTTACTCCCAGAGAAGACAAACAAACGCGAGCTTCCTCACGTTCCTTGTCACTTACAAAAAGATGAGGTCTCTCGTCATCCCAATCGATTCCGAGAGGCTTTAGAACTCCGGACTTATATTTTGCCGCATAACCACCGGGAATGGATTCCGGCCAATTCGTATACAAAAAACGATTATACCACGGCGGCTTAAAAGAAAGCTTCACCGGAGCATTGCAAAATAAGAGCATCCAGCGACATCTGGGAAGTTGCTGAAAATCGACAACCAAATCATAACCGGATATCCCAACTTTTCTATAAAAAGCTAATGCCTTAAATGGATTGCGAAGTTCATTTTTCTTAATGGACCAAATATGTTGAACTGCTGGATTGTTAGCAAAGACTTGAGCACATTTTTCTTCTGTGTAGACATGAATCTCTGCCTGCGGAAATTTTTTATGCAATAAAGAAACAGACGGGGTTGCTAAAACAACGTCACCAATTTGCCGGAGCTGACAAACCAGAATACGCTTAGGATTAATTGCAGTTATATCTTTCACTATTTAAAAAGCTCACTTTCAAAATTATAATAATTCAAAGAAAATCAATTTATTTTTTTGAAGGGTCGAAATAAGCACACCATCTTAACAAAGTCCAGATGCACTTTTACTTCAAAAAATAAGCTTATCTATCAATTCTCTTTCAACGAAAAACATAACGTACTGATAAACCGTAACTTGCAATCAAAACCACCACTGAAGTGTTATGCCACAGCAGCAACACTGTGGCATAACATTCGTAGTTGCTTATTCATTCAGGCGTGGAATTAAAACGGTGGTAATGATTCTTTCGGAATTATTATCAACTTATGATCCTTACGACTGAAATCTGAAACACCTACTCGTGAGGCTCTTTCCAGATCCTTTTCATTCCCTGAATAGAAATAGTAATATCCATTAATCATTTTAGGCTTAAAGTCTTTATCCGTCTGCTGCTCGAAAAGCATAATGTGCATCCGGCGTCCATTTTTTATCATCTTTTTGCCTTCGTTTAACTTAAGCCGTTCCTGCTTTTCAAAACCGAACAAACTCATAGCGCTTTGTTCAATTATATTAGGAGCCCACGCATTAAACCTCATAAGCACGGGAAGCTTTTCTTCCGTAATTATACGGGCATTCTGCGTATCTTCCTGCAAACGGCTGAACGTATTCTGCGAAGGAACTTCTTTCAAAGTAAAAGCGGCAAAAGCTACAATCAGTCCATACTTGAAAAAAGTTGCTGCTCGGGGAGAAAACTCATGCCACTTTCTAATTCCTAAAAGAACAACCATAATCATATATGGAGTTCCAGCTGTAAAATATCTGCTGCCGACCGGAGTCGCCAGTTTAAGCGGATTCAAATTGCAAATCATAAAAACGTGGAAAAACAAACCGCCCAGAAATAATACTGCTATACACTTTTCATTTTCGTCGCCCCGTTTGAGCAGCCAGACCGCTGCGGCCAACCCGGCCAAAACAACAAGCAGAAGTCCTCTGAACTTCACCAGCTTCAAGAAATTAAGTAGATATTGGCTGACACTTACCAGCAACAAATCCTGAGTCACATGAGTCTGAGTGATAACTCCGAGCCTTCCCAGACTGTTACCGGTTGCATTATAAAAATAAAACCATTCCAGTCCGAGAACAAAAAAGAAAAAAGCTGTAAAAATGAGTATGGGTTTCACTCTTCTTTTGCCCAGATAAAGCAGAGCCAGAATCCCCGGGCCATAATAAATACTCGTAACTCTGGAACCCCATGCACATCCGGCAAGCATTCCGGCAAGGGCAAGCAAGTACCAGCCTCCATACTTCCGCCAGCACAGCAGAGCTAGAACACATCCTAACAAATAGGTCATTTCATACAGACCGGGCCAAAGCTGACTGCCCATAGTGGTCATCTTGGGATATAAAATCAAAAGCAGAGCGGATAGCAAACCGAACCGTCTGTCTTTCAGAACTGTGCCTGTATAAAAAGCAAGAATAGCACTGATAGCGGAATAAAAAATAGGCAGAATGTAATAATTAGCCTGAGTCGTGCCGAACATCTTCAGAACCAAAGTTAACGGCATATTTATGGCCCACCTGACAGTATGATGAGTCCATTCTATATAGTTACCTGAGTTAACAAGGTTAACTACATTTTCCCATACACTAAGAGAGTCTCCGCCAATTTCTATATATTCCAAAGATATAACGCGTACAGCAACAGCCAGTAATGCGATGCTCACTGCATAAAATATATTTATGGTAAATCCTGAAAAATTATTATCCATGCGATTATCAGCCATTTATTGTTACCAATCCTAATTTTTATTTTAAACATTCCACTTATCAACAGCAGTTATTGAACAGTAATCAAGTGAGTGTTCATGGTCAACCCGCAGACAAAAAGAACCATCTCTGTCTTAAAAGAACTTTGACAATAAGCGTAAGGTTCCATTACTCTTATAAATAGTACCAATTTTATTCCATTCACATTCGACAACTAACAGGAGATATCATGAAAAAACAGACTCTATCTATATTTGTTCTGCTCCTTGCTGCAGCAGTGCTTATGATTCCCTCATCCGGTTTTGCGTCTGAAAAAAAGATGAAAGAGACTATTCTCAATCTTGATTACACTCCTATTGAAATAGAATCTCCTCCTTGTTCAATCAAGATTGCAGTAGTAAAATTTACAGAAAGCAAACCCATTAAAGAAATAGGGCAAAGCAAACTGTTCAAATACATTCCCTCGATTGAGGTTGGCACATGGATGGCAAAATCATTATACAGCCAACTTAAATCTCAAGGCTACAACGTTGAATACTTCGAAACTATGGATGATGCAGGAAATAGCTTCATAATTACCGGAGTCGCCAACAAAGTATACATAGCCCGCCCTGGACAGCTGGAAATGAAATATAAAGTCCAACTTGACGGCATGGTAACAAAAGACAATAAGCTGCTTTTTTCAAAAAATTATATTTCTAAACAAGAAAAAGAGTTTGCTAATACCGGTCAAAATGCAGGTAAGCTTATGGCCGGACTCCATGATTCATTCAGTCTGTTTATTCCGCAAGCTATCAAAATCATCAATGACAACAACTAAATACTGATATTCATATTAATAAAAATTAGTAAAAAGCCTGATGTGACTGTATCACATCGGGCTTTTCTTTTTTGAAAAGCATCAGAATATTAAC
This sequence comes from Maridesulfovibrio ferrireducens, assembly GCF_016342405.1. NCBI lineage: Bacteria > Pseudomonadati > Thermodesulfobacteriota > Desulfovibrionia > Desulfovibrionales > Desulfovibrionaceae > Maridesulfovibrio > Maridesulfovibrio ferrireducens. Next base: position 93,182 of record NZ_JAEINN010000016.1, read on the forward strand.
TTTTATTAACTTGCGCCCTGTCTGAATAATCGTTATTAGAGCCGTGTTTGCAATGCTGGAGATTAAATACACCACTGAATGTATCTTTCGATTCCTCTCCTTTATTAACACTCGCAGCACCTGTTAGAAACAGTCGTGCTCCCACATAGTTAGTGGCAAATACAATATAACTACGGATAAAATAATGACAGCCCTTATCAATACAATAGAATACTATATCCCGAAGAACACGGTTGACTGCTTTGAACTTGATAAAACCAAACCCGAATGGCACGTCCGCAATTCTTTGCCTAAAACAGGCGTCCGTTTTCTTCACCATGCAGATAAAGATGAGACAACTCTGCAAATGGCCCGCAACGCAGCCGAGAAAGCTCTTAAAAGCCTCGCAGAATCAGAGCTTCCAGACACTCTGATTGTTTGTACTCAGACTCCGGACAATCTTCTTCCTCACGTATCCGCCTGTCTTCAACACGAACTGGGACTCCCTTCGTCCACCAAATGTTTTGATATCAGCCTCGGTTGCAGCGGATACTGTTACGGTCTTTCAACAGCTTACGCTTATCTGACAGCAAATATCTCTAAAAGAGTGCTCTTTGTTACGGTTGATAACTACTCTAAAATAATCGATTCAGATACCAACAAAGCCTACCTGCTCTTTTCTGACGGAGCCTCTGCAACCATTATTGACAAACCTAAAACCTCCCCTGTTTTTCAATTTGGAACTGACGGCAGCCGTAACCAATCTATTGTCTGTAGCAATTCAGGTGTAAGCGTTACAACCGGAAAAGATCCCGAGACTCCCATTCCTAATCCTGAATTTCAAATGGACGGGTACAAAGTACTTCAGTTCACAATTAAAACAATCCCCCCGGAAATAATAAAGCTGACAGAATCAGCAGGGGTTTCACTGGAAGACATTGACCTATTCATCTTCCATCAGGCCAGCCGCCGTGTACTTGAAGAAATGGGTAAAAAACTTGCTATTCCAGAAGAAAAACTGATCATAGACCTTGAAGAAGTGGGAAATATAACTTCCTCTTCAATCCCCATCGCCATGAAAAGAGCGGAAGAACGGGGAGTCCTTAAGCGTGGAGATAAGGTATTACTCTTCGGATTCGGGATAGGACTCAGCTGGTCCGGCGCAATTATCGAATATTAACAAATAAGGGACTCGCCAGAGGGCAAGTCCCTATTTTTTTATACTTCATCTTTTTCTTTTAAAGAATTCCAGTCCGTAGCATGCAAATGCACATCCCTCTGAGGGAAAGGAATCAGTATACCTTCCGCGTTAAACTTTTTATAAATATCACGACTGATTTCATGAACGACTCTCCCTCTATTCTGAGGATGGTCAGCCCAGCAGAGTAGCTCATACTCCAATGAGGAATCTCCGAAAGCTCGAAAACGAACACGAGGAGCAGGAGAATCGACAACCAGAGCATTTTTATGAGCCTCTTCAAGTAACAGAGCTTCAACTTTATCCACATCGGAACCGTAAGCGACACCAATCTTTATACGTACCCTGAAATGCGGTTCAGGTAAGCTCTGATTTGTAATTTTTACATTAGTAATAACTGAATTAGGAATAGTGATGAGTATATCATCACGAGTAAGCAAACGGGTGCTTCGCATACCGACAGCCTTAACCTCACCGCGCTCGCCCGATTCAAGAACGATATAATCCCCCGCCCTGAACGGTCGATCCAGAAAAATTGAAACCCCACCAAAAAAATTAGCTAAAGTTTCCCGCGCGGCAAGGGCTACTGCAACACCCGCGATACCGGCTGAAGCGAATACGGCTGTAACAGGAACCCCGAAATAACTACCGGCGTTATAAAACAAAATAAAGACCAGAAAGAAAGTAACGAGCCTGACAACAAGCTTAATCACATCAGCATCAAGAGCTTCTTCGTTGATTTTCGAAGAAGCGATAATTCCATGCATAATGACATTCCCGGTCACAATTATTGCAATTCCTGAAAAGATAAGAAAAGCTGCTTCAAGTCCCATGATAAAGACTGCAAGCACCTGTCCTGTAATATTAATCTGTCTGGCTATAAGGTACTCCAAAAAAGCACACATAAACATCCCGGAAAACGGAAAAAGCAAGCGCCCGATCTCCCACGAACAGTCATCAAACCGACACTTCATACGCTTATTAATCAGCCACATCACCCATAGTAAAAATAAACCTGCTCCCAAAAGTAAAAAAAGACCTGCCCACTGCCACACAGCCTGTCCAAAATATCCACGCTTCATCCACGCAGGCAAATCGCTTAAAAACCCATCGGGAATCATCCAACCTGATGAATAAATATACTGCTCATAAAGGCCATGATAATTTTCATCTAAATCGCTTTTTTTATAGGGTAATTCTCTAATTTCATTATAAAATTCTTCCAGCCTGCTTACTGTCTCAGGAGTAAATAGAAATGACCCTGACCTTGGTGAATTCACTACTTTACCAATTACAAGCTCTGTATGCGGCATACGCCACTTCTCAATCCCGGTACTCTTTACATCTTCTTTATCAGGCACATCATTCATATCCGGCAAATCAAATCTATCAAGAATCTCGCGCAACCTAAGTACCGACTCTACACTCACATCACTTAGCAAAGTGGGCGGAACTTTGCTAAAATCAAAACAACGGGCAGCTCTCTGCAGGTACTCTAATTCAAGCTTAAAATCTTCATTAGGAGACGACGCAACAAGATATACCTCGTTAGTATAATGAATAAAACTCTTTAAGGTAGCCCGAGGGCTTGATGTATCCGGCGGTTCAAGCGGAAACATGGTGGAAGCAAAAAGGACAGAAGGAATCAACATTATGAGCACAATTGACAGAAATAAATATTTTACAGAACGAATCATATTTTCTCCGTGAAACTTAAGAAATATCAACTCGATTGCTTAACCCACTCCACTATTTGCTGTGTAGTCATAGCACCGGATATACGTTTTTGTTCGCGACCATTATTGAAGAGAACCAGAGTGGGGAGTGATCGTATGTTGAACTTGGCGGATAATTCTTTTGAATGTTCTGTCTCAACTTTAGCTGTCAGAATTTTAGGAAAAATTTCTGCGGCGGCACTTTGAAAAGCCGGAGCCATCGACTTGCAGTGACCGCACCACGGTGCCCAGAAATCGACCAACACTGGCAAATCTGTTTTTGATATGAATCGATCGAAAGTTGAAGCTGTCAGTTCGACTGGTTTTGGAATAAGCACCTGCCCTCCACACTTCCCGCATGCGGGCTGGTCTCCGAACCGCTTAGATAATATACGGTTGACAGCGCGGCAGTTGGGACAGACAACATGTATGGCACCTGAAGTGGTATCGTCCATAACTTCCTCCTTCTAAAATCCAGAGCATTCGAAAAAGCAAATTAACTAAGCTGATTAATACCATGAAAAAACAACACGTGTAAGATAATTTTTCAAAAAAAAAGGGATCACCTGTTATGGCAATCCCTGCAATAAAAAACTGATCTTACTGCTTAACCTCGATTCAAATAATCAATCAGAATTTCCCAAATACGCTCAGCGGCGTGCCCGTCCCAACCTGGTATTTCAGGGGCAGGATCATCTGTTTTAGCAAAAGCCTTTTCTACTTCACTCAGAATTTTAGCTTCAGAAACACCTGCAATAACATTTGTTCCGCGATCGACAGTGACAGGACGCTCTGTATTCTCACGAACGGTTACACAAGGAACGCCAAGAGCTGTCGTTTCTTCCTGCAATCCGCCGCTGTCGGTAATGACAACCTGTGCATCTTTCCACAGATAGAGTGATTCACGAAACGAAAGAGGCGGAAAAGTATGCACATTTTCTGAAAATGAAATAGAAAACTCTTCCATCATCTTGGCTGTGCGAGGATGGATAGGAAACAGAATAGGCAATTTCTCTGAAATTTTATTAAGCGCGGAAACAATACCCTTCAAGACATCTTTACAATCTACATTTGAAGGACGATGCAGCGTTAAAAACGCATACTTCCCAAGCTTTTCTTTGAGCGGCCTGGATTGATAATCGGAAGTAACATCGTCTCCAAGCCTCTTCACATTATAGAACAAATTGTCGATCATGACGTTGCCGACCTGAAAAACCGAAGCAGGGTCTTTACCTTCGCGCAATAAATTATCGAATCCGTGCTCTTCGGTAGTAAAAAATAAATTACTGATCGAATCTGTAACCATACGGTTGATTTCTTCAGGCATATCCAGATCACCGCTTCTAAGACCAGCCTCAACGTGAGCCACAGGGATATGCAGTTTCCGAGCAGTGACAGAACAAGCCAGAGTGGAATTAACATCGCCCACAACAACGACCAGATCAGGCTTGTGCTCAATACATATCTTCTCAAAAGAGATCATTATCGCGCCGGTCTGCTCAGCATGAGAACCTGTTGATTTACCCATATTAAACTTAGGCTCATCAATATCCAGATCCTCAAAAAAGACCTGAGACATCTGACGATCATAATGCTGACCAGTATAAACAATGTCGCATTCAATGGATTCCAAATTGCGGGATGCCCTGAAAATAGGGGCTACTTTCATCAAGTTAGGCCGCGCTCCGGCTACCAGAAAAACTTTTTTCATTTATATGCTCTCAATTGAAATTACTCGGAGACTTATGCCTCCGGCGGCTTAAAACCTGCCCTCGACCCCTTTGGTCCAGCCGAAGGCGAAATCACCTATTCTTAGTTCTTTTATCCATTTGGTCCGAAAAGCTTATTCTGCAATTCATCCAAAGTACGACATGATTCAGACTGAAAAATTGGACCATATCCAAGTCTGTCTGCCTGTTTGAGTCTTGTTTCTCCGCCCGAAGCAGGACGGATGCGGCCGTTTAAATCAACTTCGCCCCAAAATACTGAGCCGGCCGGGAGCGGACGATCATAGAAAGAAGAAAGAACAGCGGCTGCGACTCCAAGATCAAGGCCGGGATCGCGCATAGCAAGACCGCCGCCTATTTTTGCGTAAATATCAAGCTGTCCGAGATTTAAATTGAGCCTTTTTTCAAGTACGGCAAGAATCAGATTAAGCCTGTTTGTGTCAAATCCCAACGCTGTTCGACGCGGTATGGAAAGCACTGAACGGCTCGCTAAGGCCTGTACTTCTACAGCAAAAGGTTTGTGCCCGTCCATTGCCATAACTACAGCTGCACCGGAAAAAGAATCGTCCCTGTCACCGAGAAAAAGTGTTGAAGGATCTTCAACTATTTCCATTCCCGATTCACGCATGGAAAAGACAACCAGCTCATCACTGGGACCGAATCTGTTTTTAAGCACGCGCATAATGCGCATCATATGTTTACGGTCGCCTTCAAGATAAAGAACGGTATCAACCATATGCTCAAGTAACTTTGGCCCGGCAATCTGTCCGTCTTTGGTGACATGCCCGACTAACACCAGCGTCGCAGTGGTCTTTTTAGCTGCTTCGACAAGTTCAGACGAAACAGCACGCACTTGACTGACGCATCCCGGAATACCTTCCGCACGAGAAGAATTAAGTGTTTGCACGGAATCGATTATCAAGAGATCCGGTTTCTCCGGAGCTTCGAGAATAGCAAGAGCTTCTTCGGAATTAGTGCTGGCAATGGCAAGCATTCCTGAATTGAGCAACCCCAGTCTTTCGGCGCGCCCTCTGATTTGAGCCAAAGATTCTTCACCGGAAAAGTATACAGCCCGGTTTCCCATCTGTGCCTGAGCACAGGCAAGCTGCAAAAGCAGGGTCGATTTTCCGATACCGGGTTCACCGCCGACAAGGACAGCTCCACCGGGAACAAAACCTTTTCCCAACACAGTATCAAGCGGAGCAAACCCTGTTGAACGGGCCTCGGTATGTTCTGTCGGAATGTCAGCCAGAGCAGTAGTTCTTACGCCTGCATAAGTATGACTTACTGCTCCCTTTTTACGAACAACCACTTTTTGCTGCAAAGTATTCCATTCACCGCAACGAGGGCATTGCCCCTGCCATTTAATGGCTTGAGCTCCGCAACCCGAACAAACAAAAATATCTTTCGTTTTCATACATATCTCCGCAGTGGTAAAACCATAAACAAAAAGCCGGACATGCAGTCCGGCTTTTCATATTTAAATCTATCAATTCAATTTAATCTGCGCAGCCCTTTATATTTAAAGAATTACGCTTCAAATCAATCTTTATTTCTTAGGCGGATTTTTGGCTTCCACCACATTGATAACATATTCCTTAACAGCAGGAGACGGTTTGAAGAATACCACCATGAAAGGAGTATCCATGCCCGGCTTAAGCAGAGTATTATTTGATAAAACTCCAACCTTCGAAGTCAGCCCTGCATCTATTTCCTCACGGGACTGAACTTCAAGCTGGAACAGTGAAAGTGTGTTTCCACAAAGAAGTCTTTGAGAATCAAGCACCTGCCCTTTATCATCAAAAAGCTGGGCTTCCACTTCAATAAGCTCTTTAGGCGTATTGAAATTATTTACCACTTTGCCTTCGATTATAAAAAGCTGTCCAGCTTTGTCATTATTCACATAAAATTGGCGCAAATCTTTAAAAGAGAACTTACTGAATCTTTTGGACGGAGGCTCGGAAGCGTCCATCTCGCCATCTTCAGTAGAAGAGACAAAAGGAATATCGAAAGGAACACTTTCCCAGAGTTTCAGATACCAGGCTGCCCCGGCTCCTCCGGCAAAAAGCAGGACAATGATCAAAGTAATGATCATTCCTTTTCCTTTTTTCTTACCACCGTTTTTACCCGCAGAAGACCGGGTGGAGTCTTCATCAAGGTCAAAACCGTTTATCTCTCCATCGTCAAGGGGAAGACCGTGGTCGTCATCATCATCCTCTTCTTCAAAGGATTCTCCCTCTTCGTAAGATTCCTCGTCTTCAACTTCCTCATCATCTCCGAAAAGCTCGTCTTCGGAAAAAGATTCAGTTTCCTCGTCATCGCCAAAGAGTTCATCTTCATCAAAGGACTCTTCTTCGGCTACGGGTTCGGGAGCTTCTTCTTCAGCAACTTCTTCTGAAAATTCATCATCTTCATCACTGCCGAAAAGTTCCTCATCTATATCAAAAGCCTCTTCGTCGTCAGCAGGTGCTGCGGGCTCATCATCATCAAAAAGATCCGCACCTAAATCCGCGTCGGCATCATTATCATCTGAACCGAAAAGATCATCTTCAAGATCATCAGTACCGGCAACAGCGGGAGCCTCATCATCGGCTCCAAGGTCACCGAAAAGATCTTCATCAAGATCCTCTTCAGTTTCTTCGCTTGAGTCTTCGCCAAACAAATCTTCATCAAGATCTTCTTCAGCAGGAGCTTCCGGTTCCGGTTCCGGTTCTGGTTCGGGCTCTGGCTCAGGTTTCGGTTTTGGTTTTGGTTGCGGCTTCGGCTCACTAACAATCTCTTCTTCGAGCATAGACGCAACTTCGTCTTCCGGCTCTAGAGCAGGAGGGCTTACCTTAAAAACATTCGCACACTTGGAGCATTTAACTTTAACTCCGCCTGCTGGAATTTTACTATCCGGTAAATTGAACTTGGTCTCACAGTTGGAACACGTAATAATCATGGACCGCTCTACCTGCTCTTAAAGAGGTTTAAATCAACTCAAATCATAAAAAAATAACACATGAAACTATAGAATTAGACATTCTCTAATTCATAGACAGCATTTAGATACCTGTATTTTTCAGCGTAGTCCATTCCGTATCCTACAAGGAAGCCATTCTCAACAACAAAACCGGGAAAATCGACTTTAAGATCAATTTCTCTGCGCTCTCCTTTATCAATCAGAGCACAGGTTTTAATGCTAAGCGGATTACGCTTGGAGAAAACATGCTTCAAAAATTCAACAGAATGCCCAGTATCTACAATATCTTCTACTATAAGAACATGCTTATCGGCAATAGATCCTTCCAGATCTTTTGAAAAATTCATGCTTCCGGTTCTGCTTGTTCCGCTTCCATAACTTGAAAGGCGAACAAAATCTATTTCCGGCTCAGCTTCGAGACTGCGTGTAAGATCCGCAAAAAAAAGATAGGCACCTTTTAACACGCATACACATACTAAAGGCTGATCCCCGTATGTTACAGAAATTTCTTTACTAATTTCCTTAATTCTAGCCGCAATAACTTCGGAAGAGAATACTTCTTTAAGGCAATGGCCCATAACTAAGTTCCTTATTAATTTAATATACTTAAAGTTTCATTATCATTGGAATTTCATCACAATCAGGAAACAGCGGACAATTAATACAATCCGCCCAGACTTTCTGCGGAAGTATGTTTTTATCCGTCACAACGAATCCCTGCTTGGCAAAAAATGCCTCAATGTTTGTGAGAACAAAAACTTCACAAACTCCCAAATCACGAGCTTCCTGAATACACGCTTCAACCATTCTGCCACCCAGATTAGATCCGCGTTCATCAGGAATAACCACCATAGAACGAACTTCAGCTAAGCAATCCCAGCTGATGGCCAATGCGCAACATCCGACCACTCTGCCATCATCCGTTTCGGCAACAAAAAAATCACGAAGATGATTATAAACCGAAGCCCGGGAACGAGGCAGAACCATTGCATTCTTAGTACTGTCTTTTATGATTGAATGGATTGCTTCGGCATCTTCCATCCGAGCCTTTCTAATAATTGTCACAGATTTTACCGATCCTTAAGCAGCTTGTTAATGAAAGCCTCAAACATTGAACCGGGAAAACTACCGGATTTATCAAAAACTTTCTTACCCTTAGTGTCAAAAACAAGAGTTCTAGGAATACTTTCAAGCTTGAAAAAGCTTCCTACATCGCTGTCAGCAAAATAAATAGGGTAATTAAACTGAGCATCTTTACTCATAAATTCTTTAACATCTGCAACGTCAGGATCAACTGAAACTCCGATCATCATCAGATCGTCATCAGAGAATTTTTTGCGCAATTCAACCAATTCAGGTATTTCAGCACGACAGGGAGGACACCATGTTGCCCAGAAATTGAGAACAACAACTTTCCCTTTTGACTGCGCGACAACATCTTGAACAGCCTGAGCGTTCAAAGTTTTAACTTCACCGGTTGTTTCAGCCTTGCTGCAACCAACCGCCAACATCAAAACCATCGCCATCATTACGCAAATCTTATTTGTAAATCTCATACTACTCCCAGTATAAAATCATTTAGTCAGGATCAACTTCAGTCTGCACTAACAGATTCTTTAATAGAACTCAAAAAAGCCCTGTTCATCTGCGGCGGTCTTATTGGGATAATTTAATTACTGCAACAACTCTTTAGCGACTTTTACCGCCGCAACCGCGTCGGTAGACCAGCCATCAGCGCCTATAGAATCACAGAACCCGCCGGTTATAACCGCACCGCCGATCATGACCTTGATATCAAGGTTCCGTTCTTTTAAAAGATTTATGGTATCTTCCATTCTAACCATGGTCGTTGTCATAAGCGCGGAAAGGCCGATAATTTTAGCGCCTTTTTCCTGAGCAGCATTCACGATAGTTTCCGCCGAAACATCTTTACCCAGATCAACCACATCAAAACCATGGTTCCGAAGCATGAGGCAGACAATATTTTTACCGATATCATGGATATCCCCTTCAACCGTTGCCATAACTATTACGTCCTGCTCCTCCGTTCCTCCGGCTGCCTCCATGATAGGTTTCAGCTTTTCAAAGGCTTTCTGGAGAGTTTCGGCAGACTGTAAAAGCTGTGGCAGAAAATATTCCTTGCGTTCATACTTCTCGCCGACTTCCATAATCGCAGGAATAAGTTCATCATTAACCAGCGCAAAAGGATCACGTCCGCCTGCAAGATCTCTTTCAACAAGAGCGAGGATTCCGCCCCTGTCTCCTGAAACGACTGCGTCAAAAAGATTCTCAGCTACGGCTTTTGGTTTTCCTTGATTCTGTCCACCACCTGTAGCCTGTCCACCGTCCCCGGAAGGAGTCCATCCGGAGTACTGCTCGATAAACTGCTCTGCCTGAGGATCTCTGGCGAGCAGGACTTCTGCGGAATAGAGGCTCTCTCTGAGTCTGGAAGAGTTAGGGTTAGCGATAAAAGCGCAAAGCCCCTGCCCCTGACACAAAGTCAGGAAACTTGAGTTGAGAAGTTCGCGGGCGGGCAATCCGAACGATACGTTGGAAAGTCCCAGAACTGTCGGCAGATTCCATTCTTCTTTGCAGTGACGAATAAAGTCCATGCAATGCCTTGCGGCTTCCGGCTTGGACGAAACAGTCAACGCAAGAGCATCGACCATTATAAGTCTGCGGGGAATACCGTAGGAATCCGCTTCTTCAAGAAGCTTGGAAACCACTTCAATTCTTTCCGCACAGGTGAAAGGAAGCTTGCTGCCGATTATGGGCAGTAAAATAAAAGGAGCTCCGAACTTCTTACAAAGCGGTCCAAGCCGTTCCATACGTCCTGATTCACCACTGATAGAATTGACAAGCGGAGAACCTGCGTAAGCCCACAAAGCGGCTTCAACAGCATCAGGATTAGTAGAATCTATACTTAAAGGAGCAGGAAACTGCGCCATAACTTCTTTGGTGAGGGCCGGTAAAATTTTAACTTCATCAACCATGGGAGCGCCTACATTAATATCAAGCACAGGTGCTCCGGCTGAAAGCTGCTCTGCGGCAAACTTCATAGCCTCGGTGAACTGCCCTTTTTGAAGCTCGGCACTGAGAACTTTCTTTCCGGTGGGATTAATACGCTCACCGATGATTACACCGCGCTGATCAAATCCGATCTTAACGGACTGCGCACGAGACGTAAGAACCATCTGGCAATTATCCTCGGGAACAGGACGCTTCCATTTTGCGTCACCCACAGCATTTCTGAGCGCTCTGATATGGTCAGGAGTTGTTCCGCAGCAACCACCTATAAATTTAGCACCAACTTCAAGGAAACGAACGGATTGTTTGGCAAAAGGCTCAGGCTGAAGTCTAAAAACTGTTTGACGGTTTTCATCCAGTTCAGGAAGTCCGGCATTTGCTTCAACCAGCAATGGACTGGAAAGCCTCGGCTGCATGGACTCCAGCACTTCATATATCTGTTCAGGCCCTGCACTGCAGTTGGTCCCCATCAGTTCAACACCCATATTCTGCATGGTGTCAATAAACGTCAGCGGAGACGAACCTGTCAGACAAGCGGCAGGAGATTCAAAAGTCATGGAAAGAGCAACGGGCAAGTCGCAGACTTCGCGGGCGGCAATAACAACAGCTCTCGCTTCAGCAAGGTCAAAATGAGTTTCACCGAGAATCAGATCAACTCCACCTTCAACCAGTCCCTTGATCTGTTCTTTATAGATCTCGACCATCTCTTTAAAGGTCATTTCACCTAGAGGCTGGACAAAATAACCGGTTGGACCGACACTACCGGCAACAAAGACGTTATCTCCGGCAACGCTTTTGGCGATAAGAGCCATTTCTCTGTTCAGGCCGATGACATCCGCACCCGAGCCGAGCTTGGGCCTGCTGCCGCCGAAGGTGTTAGTGGTAAGAACATTCGCCCCGGCAGAAACATAATCCTTGTGCACAGATTTTATAACTTCAGGGCTCTCAAGACCGAAAATTTCAGGAGACATTCCTGCGGGAAGACCTCTTCCCTGTAGAAGTGTTCCATATCCACCATCGAAAAAATAAACACGATCGTCGCTGAGAGCTTTACGAAAATCCGGCATAAGGTACTCCAAAAGTTATGAATAAAACCCGAAAAATCTGATCACAATTGTTTCGAATAGCTTCTACTTAAAAACATTGAAAAGGACAAATAAAAACTATATCCTTATAAGTTCTAAATATGATCATCAATGTAAACTAAAGTTCAAATAATGTCAGCCGCACAGGAAAATTACCCGGTCAATGAAATCAAAAAAAGAAAATGAACCAATAGTTCCGGAACTTATAGAAGACGAGGACGATATCATAGATGTCAAACCCGATTTTCTACCGACTCCGAGAGCAAAAGGCGAAGTAGCCACTAAAGATCCGCTGCATCTCTATCTTAATGAGATAAGCCGCTTTCCTCTGCTTGAGCCTGAAGAAGAATTCAGACTGGCAAAAAGAGTGCAGGAAAATGGAGATCAGGAAGCTGCATTTCGCCTTGTATCTTCACATCTTAGACTGGTGGTTAAAATCGCCATGGACTTCCAGCGGCGCTGGATGCAGAATGTGCTGGATCTTATTCAGGAAGGAAATGTCGGCCTTATGAAGGCGGTAAATAAATTTGACCCTGATAAAGGTATCAAGTTTTCTTACTATGCAGCCTTCTGGGTAAAAGCTTACATCCTTAAATATATCATGGATAACTGGCGCATGGTTAAAATCGGAACCACCCAGACCCAGCGCAAACTTTTTTACAACCTGAACAAAGAACGCCAAAGACTTCAAACACTTGGCTTCGACCCGACAACATCAGTGCTCTCCGAAAATCTCAATGTGACCGAAGAAGAGATTACGGAAATGGATAAAAGGCTGGCGAAGAATGACCTTTCCCTGAATCTCAAGTTCGGAGAGGATTCAGAAGCCACCCGTATGGATTTTTTACCTGATTTAGGTCCGGGCATAGAAGAAACTCTTGCTAATAAGGAGATTTCCACCTTACTTCTTGAACAGCTTAGAACAGTAGCTCCGAAATTAAATGAAAAAGAACAAGTTATTTTAGACGACAGGTTGCTCTCTGACTCTCCGCGCACACTTAGAGAAATAGGTGAAGAATTCGGAGTGACTAGAGAAAGAGTCCGCCAGATTGAAGCTCGGTTATTAAACAAACTGAGAGACCATCTAGCCGAAACAGTAAAAGATTTTTCTGAAGATTGGATACCTGATAATGAATAAACTCCTTACTGAACTGAAAAAAGAAGCCAGAAATTTAGCTGCAGCTCTACCTACACCGCAATTTTACCGCGATGCTGAGACTCAGCTTGAATTTTCACACGGCATGTTTTTTGATCATCCGCTTGTAATCAGATTACAGGAAGATGTTCTTCCATTTCTTTATGATGAATATGCTCACGGCATTTACCACTCTAAAAAAGTGGCCATAGAAGCCGGAGCAATAGTCCTTAAAGACGGAGATCATCTATCGCCTGACACTGTGAGAGAACTTGTTCTGCTTGCCCAGTTCTGCGGACTTCTTCATGACAGCTGCAGACTGGATGAAGACCACGCTTTACACGGGGCGGAAACCTCACGGGTCATCCTGAATCAATATCCGCTTTCAGAACGCAGCAAAGATCTTATTGCCAAATCTATTGCCCGGCACGAAGCTTTCAAACCTGCAAGCCCCATCATCGACGACCCGGAACTGGAACTATTAAGCGGCGCACTCTACGACGCTGACAAATTCCGATGGGGACCAGATAATTTTTCAACAACTCTTTGGGAAATTTGTGACTACGAAGACTGGTCTCTACAGGAAATTATTGAAAAATTCCCCAAAGGTCTGGATATGATAAAATCCATTGAATCCACCTTCAGGACCAATACCGGCAAAAAGTACGGTCCGGAAATGATAGATCAAGGCATGACTATCGGGTCCAAGATTTACAAGCGTCTGATTGAATTATCAGAATCACCCAAATACTCTACCTATAAAAAACAAAACCCTATTGTATGATTTATCCAGCATCTACACATTGCAAAGCAATATCTTCTGCCGCAATTCTAGCTATATTCTTTGTTATTGCTTTGAGCGGTTGTGCTGCAAAAACCGGAATTAACTCCTCGGCTGCAAATCCGCAATTAACCCCCGAGACTCAGCTGACTTTTGACTACCTTGTTTATCAGGATTACCTGTCACGCCTTAGTCAAATCATGCGCAGCGGGGACAGGTCTCAGGAAGCATCGCTTGAGTCCGCACGTCTGCAGCAGGAAGCTATCGTTGTTGTTGACCGCATCCTGAAAGTTGACCCCAGAGCTCAGCTTTATGCTGAAAAAGCATCTCTTTTCTGGGCAGCCCAGCAAATTGACGAAGCGCGGGAAGCTCTCAAGGAAGGCCTCAAAAAATTCCCTGAAGATCGAAAACTGATCATGAGCCTTTCCAGCACCTATCTTGTTGAAAACAGAACTACGGACGCTGAGAGTGTTCTTCAAGAATATATACACAAGCATCCCAATGATCTTGTTGTCATAACTCAGCTTGCCCGTATTCTGCTTGAACAGAAAAAATTTGCACAGGCTCTTGATACGCTGAAAGTTATTCCGGCAGAAAAACGGACAACCGAAATTCTGTATTATTACGCAAAAGCAAGTGCAGGCCTCGGACTGACCAAGCAAGCCATCAGAGCTCTGCAAAAAGCTGTTAAAGTAAAGCCTGACTACCTTGAAGCATGGGGCGAACTGGCTTATCTATATGAGCTTGGAAAAGACTATGACGCAGCTGAAAAAATTTACACAAAGATGCTGGAATTCCCTGAAGCATCCAACCATATCCGCCTGCGCCTTATAGAGTTGAGCCTTAAGCTGAACAACCCCGACCGAGGGCTGTCACTGGTACTGGAAGGCCCGCGCAACACTGCTTTCCTACTCGATTCGGCACAGATTTTCTTGAACAGCAAATTCTACGGACAGGCCTCGACGATCCTTGATATTTTTGTACTGGAAAAAGAAATCCCTGACGCTTATTACTTTTTCAAAGCTTCAATTGCCTACGAAGGAGAAGAAGATCCCGCTAAGGCTCTTAACTTCCTGAACAAAGTAAAGCCAAGCAGCGACCATTATGACCGCAGTCTGCAATTCAAGGCGCACCTGCTTATCGACCTGAAAAAGGATAAGGAAGCTTTGACCGTTCTTAGAAAAGGACAGGAACAATTTCCCGATAATCCGAACTTCTTTTTGATAGAAGCATCTCTTCATATAGAACTCAAGCAGCCTGAAAAAGCTGAAGAAACTCTTTTAAGAGGATACAAGAATATACCTGATTCTCCTCAGATTCTTTTTCAGCTGGGCATAATAGAAGAGCGAAAAGGAAACATAGACAATACCTTGAAATACATGGAAAAAATAATATCCATACATCCGGATCACGCAGACGCACTCAATTATGTCGGATACATTCTTGCCGACAGAAATGAACAGCTTGACCGCGCAATGGTTTTGATATCCAGAGCAAACAAGCTTGAGCCGGACAACGGCTTCATAATAGATTCCTTGGCATGGGTTCATTACCGCCTCGGAAATTTTGATGAAGCTTGGAAAAACATCGGGCGTGCTCTTTCTCTTCAGCCAAGGCAGCCGGAGTTATGGGAACATTACGGAGATATAGCTCTTGCCATGGGAAACAAAAAAGAAGCTGCAAAAGCCTACAAAAGAGCCCTTAAATTCGACCCTGAAAATAAAGAACTGCGCAGGAAACTGGATTCCTTATGATTTCCAAATTATGGAGGACTGCAATCCTTATTCTGGCCGTAGCAACTATGGCCGCCGGATGTAGTTCCAGAAATTTACAATTTCATGACCCGGATAAAGTTTACTCAAAATTCAGAAATGAATTCGGCACCTGTAATGCCACAGGAGTGAACTTCACAGCCAGCCTCTATTATACAGCGCAGAAACAAGGACACCGGACAATAATGAACTTATGGGGAGATCTCGGATCTCCTTTACGCCTTGATGTAAGAGCCGGAATAGGAACGTATCTCGCTCACATTCTTGAAGATAAAAATGGACTGACGGCTTTTTACCCGGATCAAAACACAGCATATTCACATTCCTCACCCGAAAGAGCTGTCAGAATGTTGGGGCTGCCATTTCCTTTCTCCCTGAAAGATCTTGCAGGACTTATCGCCGGCTGTTATCCCGATTTTATTCCAAGCTCATTCGATACAGTTACACTTGATAAGAATCGCAAAGGGTTGCTTTATCTTTATGATAAAGGGCCAGTCAGTTCAATAACGCTTACGGAACAAGGAATTCCAACGGAAATTACCGGGCGCGGAGAGCTGCCTTGGATAATGAAAATGGAATCCTATGAACTGAATGATTCCGGTAAAAATCTGCCGGATAAAATTACCGTTTATACAGAGAACGGAAATAAAGCCGTGCTGCGGATAAAGTCCCGATCTTTTACAAACCGTAAATGGACCGAAAAATCTCTTGAAATGGCTATTCCTGATGGAACAGAGACCATAAAACTTGATCAAAACTCGAATAATAATATTTCTTCAAAAAATAATTAGCATTGTTATGGAGTCTATAAAATGAGTGACCAAAACTGCTCTTGTACTGACAAAGCTACAGGACTTATTGATAATTTTAAGAAGGGTCTAATCGTCTGGACTCAAGAATTAAAGGCAATTTTCAGCAGATTGCTCGGAAATTTCGAAGTCAGCCAGCTTGAAAAACGTCTCGAAAGAGAATACGCCCTTCTCGGAAAGCTTAATTGCGAAGATGCAGAAGGCGATATTGAACTTTGCAGAAAGCAAATTGATTTTTTCAAAGAAGAAATCAACAGACTCAAGAAAGAGCAGGCTGCAAAGCGTGATGTTAAACATCGCGACAACGAACGTAAGATGGAATCGTAGTTCAAAAAAAATCGATTCCGGACACTTTAGAATCTCAAGATCGACAGGTAGTTAACGGCTTACTGGCGCTTGAGATTTTTATGGCGTTTGGACAAATGCTATTTTTAAGCAGACTATAAATCTACAGAATCAGGAGAGATGAAGATGGCCGCTAAAGTAGTTATCGGATCAGACCACGGAGGCTTTGCTCTCAAGGAATTCGCCAAGAAAGTGCTCACTGAAATGGGGTACGAGGTTGAAGATGCCGGTCCTGAATCCGCCGTCAGCTGCGACTATCCCGTCTATGCTGCAAAAGTCGCTGCAAAAGTTTCCGACGATGTGCTCGGAATTCTCGTCTGCGGCACAGGTCTGGGCATGTCTATGGCTGCAAACAAACATAAAGGTGTCCGCGCCGCTATGTGTACAAACGAATATATGGCTAAAATGGCCCGCGCACACAACAATGCCAACATTTTGTGTCTCGGTGAAAGAGTTATAGGACAAGGCCTTGCTGAAGAAATTATCCGTGCATATATGACCACCGAATTTGAAGGTGAACGTCACATGCGCAGAATCAATCTTTTCGATCAGCTATAAGATATATACCTCTCGCTTCCCCGCCAAAGGAGATAATCCCCTTTGGAAAACTTACCAAAAATTACCATTACTTTATGAGGAACACTCACAATGGGTAACAACAGTCAGATGGACCAGAAAGCAGTTAACGTTATTAAAGGCCTGATCATGGATTCTATCCGCAAGGCTAACTCGGGTCATCCCGGCGGCTCCATGTCTTCTACGGACTTTGCATACGTCCTCTATAAAGATTTTTTACGCTACGACGTAACCAACCCAAGCTGGGAAAACAGAGACCGCTTCGTACTCGCAGCAGGTCACGAATCCCCACTTCTTTACGGATTACTGCACTTAGCCGGTCTGATTAAAGTTGAAGACCTTAAGCAGTTCCGTCAGCTTGGTTCCATCACTCCCGGTCATCCTGAACATGATGTCACCCCCGGTGTTGAAGCAACAAGCGGACCTCTCGGACAGGGATTCTGTGTCGGTGTAGGTATGGCGACTGCTGAAGCGTTCCTTAACGCTAAAACAAACGACGACGTAGTTGATCATTACACATACGTTCTTTCATCTGACGGTGATTTTCAGGAACCTGTATCCACGGGCGCAGCTGCTCTTGCAGGACTCTGGAAACTCGGCAAACTCATAGTTTTTTACGACAGCAATGACATTCAGCTGGCAGGACCAACCAGCCGTTGTGACTGCACAGACTTCAAAAAAGTTTATGAAGGCATGTGCTGGCAAGTTCTGGAAGTAGACGGCCATAACCACGATGAAATCCGCGCCGCGGTTAAAGCCGGTCAGGCTGAAACCGGCAAACCTACCCTCATCATCGGTAAGACCAAAATGGCAGCCGGAGCCGCAACTTGCGAAGGCGACCACTGCACACACGGCAGCCCACTTTCCAATGAAGAAATTGCCGCTACTAAAAAATGTTTCGGTCTCCCTGAAAACGAACTTTTCTACGTTCCTGAAGATGTTGTTGCACATTTCCGCACACGCTTCCCAGAACTTAAAAAAATGGCCGCAGACTGGCAGACCAAGCTTGAATCCATCCTAGCCGGAAACAAAGAAATCGCTGATTTCTGGGCAGAAGCTTTCAAGCCTCGCAACGAAATTAAACTGAATCTTCCAGAGTTCGAATCAGGTCAGTCCATGGCGACAAGAAAAGCATGGGGCGCATGCCTTGATGCTATCACCGATGAACTTCCTACTTTGATAGGTGGTTCCGCTGACCTTGACCCATCCAACCAGACTGCGAATTTCCGCAAAAAAATGGGTGATTTCGCACTGGACGGTTACGGCGCAAGAAACTTAGCTTTCGGTGTTCGTGAGTTCCCGATGTCCGTTATCCTTAACGGCATGGCTCTTCACGGCGGCGTAATTCCTTTCGGCGCAACCTTCCTTACCTTCTCTGATTACTGTAGAAACGGTATGAGAATGTCCGCACTACAGAAACTGCCGGTTCTCTACATTTACACACACGATTCATTCTATGTAGGTGAAGACGGCCCGACTCATCAGCCTATCGAGCATGTAGCCTCCCTGAGACTCATCCCGAACATGTTGATCCTCAGACCTGCCGATGCAAGAGAAACTGCCGCATGTCTGCAGATTGCTATAAGCCAGACCGATCGTCCTTCCAGCCTCATGCTGACCCGTCAGGGACTGCCTGTAATGGATAAAGTAGAATTCCCGCAGGTTGAAGAAGGCGTTAAACGCGGCGGTTACATCGTAAAAGATTGCGAAGGAACCCCAGACATGATCGCTATCGCAGCAGGATCAGAAGTATCCCTTGCAATCGATGCGGCTGATCTAATCAAAGATAAGAAAATTCGAGTAGTTAGTATGCCGTCAATGGAACTGTTCGAAGAACAGGATCAGGCTTACAAAGACTCCGTTCTCGATCCGAAAGTAAGAGTACGTGTTGCTGCAGAAGCTGGCCGTCCTGAAATCTGGTACAGATACGTGGGCCTCGACGGAGCAGTGCTCGGAATCGACCACTTCGGCGCATCCGCACCTGCATCCCAGCTCGCTGAGAAATACGGCTTCACCGCCGGAAACCTCGCTGAGATTATGAAAAATCAGTTCTAATACTGATTTTTAGATAGAATTAAGAATTAGATTAAGAATTAAGAAAGCCGCTGGAACGAGAGTTTCAGTGGCTTTTTTTGTTTGAAATCTAAATAGATATAATGATACCTACTACCAAGGTTAAAGCTCCTCCGAATCGAGTCAAAATAGATGACCAAAAAGATATCTTCCAACACCCACCAAGACGAACTTCTAGCAAGCAGTCATACTCCATAGCTTTAGCATAAACTTTTTTAGAATCCTTATTATCCAAAGCTTGACCCATTTCCTTAAGAACAAGTTGCCTCTTCGAAGTTTTACCAAAACCTGTCAGTATAGAATATATTTCCATAAAAATATAAATAGTTCCAGATATTAACATTAATGCAGATGAAATTTTCAAACTCCAGCTTGGTATTTTATTCCATAACTGAGACCAGATCGTTATAAAACCAACATACCCAACAAAAATCAAAGTACTCGTATACCTTTCAGCATTACTTTTAACCAACTCAGTATTGATAATACTAACAGATCGGTAAGCCTGCATGCTGTCTATATAATTTGAAACATTATTCACATTTGTCATATTTTAATTAATCCCAACAGCGTGCAAAGGTTATAAGAAATAATAAAAAAAGCCGCCAGAACTAAAGTTCCAGCGGCCTTTCAATTTCATAATAACTAACCATACTTACTCTTTAATCTTATCACCCATCTCTTTCAAAGAATCCCCGGCATTATCTAAGGCTTGATCCATTTTCTTACCCGCTTTTTCAGCAGGGCCTTCTTTTTCGCAGCCATAAGCGACTGACAAAAACGCGACCAGACACAAAACAAACACTAATTTTTTCATAATTTTCATGAGACACCACTCCTAATCGGTTTAAGGTTTTAATTCTGCAACCCGAGTTCTACCCTCGGGCCGGCCCCCTTGCCGGTTGCTGAGCTCTTAAGGAAAACCCGTTCGGATTCTACACCTTTTTCAGAAATTAAGATAACACGGACCTTTTCAGCTCTTTCCCTTGCGAGATCTGCCAAATCCGTATCCGTCACTTTTATATTATCCCGAATGGCCTGTTCCATTTCCGGAACTGGACGACTTTCGATTATTCCCAAGAAATTCTTAGGCTTTTCAAAAGGAGCGTTCTCGTACGCATCTTCGAGATAATCAGGATATTCCTCTTCACTTATAACCACATCATCAATCGATGCCGGAGCTTTGCTGTCCGCTTCAAGTTCCAGAAACTTAGGCTTTGCGATCATTCTTTTGAACATTGCTACTTTGAGCGCAGGGATATCTTGCGGAGAAGTAAACCCGCTAATCTCAAGCTTAAGACCCGGGCGGGATTTCATCGCCTTGGCAACTGATTCAATTTTAGAGTTTGATGCTTCCTTCGGTACAGCTATGCCCGGTTCAAAAACCAGAACATCCATATCTTCACCGCCGCCGAACATTGCTCCGATCAACGCAAACGGCGAAGTCACGGCTTTAATCAGAACATTAAGAATAGCACGCCCGATAACTCTGCCCAGCCGGAACTGAGGATCATCCACGTTGCCTTCTACAGGAATATCAAGGCGAATGTTCCCGCTGCTGTCTCTGAGCAGTGCCAGCCCCAGCCCGATAGGAATATTCGGAGCATCAGGACTCTTTACCTTTTCGCCCACCTCAAACTGATAAATATCAAGCACATTGTTGGTGGATAGAAGTGTTCCCCTAAGACTGACTCCCACATCCGCACTAAGCATTCCGGTACTGACGGGATAGGCTATGTATTTTCTGGTATAAGGTGAAAGCTGAGTCATATCCAGATTGATGAGGGTAACTTTCAAATCAGTATCAGCGCCGTCTTCCGTAGGCTGGAGATAACCCTCCGCTACAAGAGGAGCCTGCTGATCAAATGTTGCATTAAACGACAACTCCGTCCGCTTGCCGTTAGGAAGTTCAAGCCCGCGCACGGCAGATCTCATTTTAGTGATATCAAGCTCGAAAGCAGGCTCAACAGTATGATCTTTGAATATAGCTGTTCCGTTAGCCATAGCTATTTTATTCAGAAAAATAAAATTATCAGCACTAGCTCCATTCCTTGTTCCCTGCGCTGTTGAGTTGGCAACTAAAGCGGTTGGTTCAGCCGCTCCGGATGACATAACAACAACTTTTTCAGCAGCCTTTTCAGCCTGCTCCTCCAACACTTTCTCATCAACGGGAACCACAAGCTGACCTGTGAGAATTCTGGAAATATTAATTGTGCCGTCAGCCTCTTTCTCAACATTAACCTCAGGCGAAAGCACGTCTATAAGCCTCACTTCCACCTTAAGAGGATCTGAAACGAAATCTATGTCCCTTACAGCAAGTTCATATAAATGAAAGAACTGACGATCTCCTTTATTATCACGCAGCAGCAGATCTTTCACCTGCGCCTTTCCCTTATACGTTGCCACGGGCTTATCTTCAGCGGAAAAAGCCCACCACCCGGACACATCAATATGCCCGCGCGCTATATTCATCTGCATTTCAGGCGGCAGATAGCCGTTAAAATCGCGCAGCCTGAGCTTGCGGACAAACAGATCGCCTGAAACTTTCACAGGCGACAGCACGCCCTGTCCGCTAACTTTTAACTTTCCTCTTTTATTAATAACCCCCTCTAAAAAAAGGTTCAGAGGTTTATTATCAGGAAAATTAAGACCCTTAATACCGCCCTTCAATTCACTGATACTGATTGAAGTTTTTTTCGTTGCAGCCTTATCAATCAGTTCAAAAGATGATCCCGTCAAATTTACTCTATTTACAGCAACCTTCCAGCCTCCCGCATCGGATTTATCTGAATCTTCATCCGCGACGGGCTTAATCTCCTTTTCAGCATCAACTTCCTGCTGATGTTTTTCGATAAGCTTTAGAAGGTCAATCCCCTGCTTGTCGCGCATCAATTTTATCAGAGCCTTATGCAAATCAACTGAACCTATGAACACCGACTTTTCACCGACATCAATGGTACCGTTGGATACGGCAAAACCGCCCAGCCCAATCAGAGGATCTCCCCCCCCCTTCGGACTAAGCTCAAGATCTTTCACATCCACCTTTATGCCTTCCAGACGAACAAGTCCGTTGTTGTCAGGAATAATGCTGAAATTTGCCCCCAGCCCGACTTTACCGGACGTTACAGACAGTGGAACAGAGGGGTCCAAATATTTATGATAGTCGGGCACATTGAGATTCTTGACTGAGGCAAAACCTTTAACTGCGAGAGGAATAATCCCCAGTGAACCGTCAACGCTTACAACTTCGCCGCCCTCAGTGCCAACCTTAAAGCTGTATGTTCCAGCCTTATCTTTCCCCGTGCTGAGATTACTTGCCGTAACCGAAACAGGGCCTATCAACTTGTTAAATCCGTTACCGAAAGCTTTATCCGTAAAATCTACAGACCCTCCGATGACGCTCAAACTTGCAATTTCAGCCAATAAATCAGGTCCTTTTTCGTCCTCTTTTTGAGGAACAGCCGCAAACGTCGCATTCTGACTGACTTTTGCAGGCTGAGGAAGGTAATCCAGTATATCAGGAGAACCGTCAGGCTTAAGTCCTATCTTCAAAAAAGGATCTGTTAATGTGACAGAGTTTATTTTTAAAATTCTTCTCAGAATACTCAGTTCCGCGAGATCAATATCAAGCTGCTTAAACTTTAAAAGCGAAAGATCCTCTTTGTTAGCTAAGTCAAAATCGCTGACAGCGAACTGTCCTCCTAACATAAACCTCGGCAGCAAATTGACACTGCGCTCAAAGGTCAAATTTAAATCGGCACTGAGAGTTCCGCTTTTAAGGACAGTTGTTTTATAAATTGGAAGGTAAATCCAATATTCACCGAGTGCGGCCTTATCGAGTGTAAAATTGAACTCAGTCCTGCGAGTATTATTAAAGGGTAAGGTATTACCCTTCAACGCAAAAGGAGTCCCGTTAATAACCATTTCAAGTGAAGGCTGGACAAATTCATCACTGTCCCTAGAAAGTGATGAGGTGAAGGGAACAATAAGATTCAAACCAGTGATTCGATGATTAAAATTTCTAAAATCATCATGCACTGTGCATGTCCCGTTGCTGACTACAAAATCACGGACAATAAACGGGAAAAGACTTGCCTCTTCCTGTTTCGCCGCCCCTTCCTCCGCTTCCGGGATAAGATCCGAAATACTGCTGCCGTCCGGAAAAATGGTAATATCCACTTGCGGATCACATATTTTGACTTCGTCAAAAACAGCAGAAAGCCTGAAAATTGAGAATGAATCAAAATTAACATCAAAAGATTTGAAAGAAAAAAGATTCCCTTCGCCGCTCTTTTTGCCGAGATTAAACCCTTCAAGATACAAATGCAGAGTAAAAGGATTGAAATCAACATCCTGAATCTCTACAGGTCTGTTTAACAACTCAGGCAACTTATTTCTGACCACACTCTTTAATATAACCGGAACAAGTAAAAAACCGATTAAAGTGTATGCAATCAACGCTGAAGAAAGAATCGTGGTCCAGCGGATTCTGCGATCAATATTCTTCCATCTAGTATATATCTTTTTTAGCATAAGACTCTCCGTCACTATCTGATTAACCGTTATCCCTATCTTTTACATTATAATTTCACGAAAAGACAGTTCAACTCTAAATTTAATGCATAAGTAATCATAGTGTTGAACAATTGAAGGGCGACTGGTAGTCTACTTAAAAGAAAGACCTTTTTAAAGGACACCAAATGACGACTGAAAAAATGACCACGCACAAAATATCTTCAACATACACTTTACCAATTAATCTTTTGGTCATTATCTGTGCCCTGTTCGCAATGCTGTTCTTTTCTTCTCCTGCAAATGCGGCTTCGCTGGATTTAAAAAATCTGATTCTGGACAATCAGGCCGGAGCTATCATGGCCCGATTCGGACTGGATCTCAAAGGTGACACAAAAACAGAAGAAGCTCTTGAAAACGGGGGCAGGCTGAAGCTGGAATGTGAAGCAACTCTGTTTGTTCATAAAAGTCTGTGGCCGAACTCGAAGATTGCAAGTAAAATATATTCCGATAAACTTTTCTACGACTCCCTCTCCAAGAACTTTGTCCTTGAACAGTCTGGAAAGACGACCCCCTTAAGAAACAAGAAACTCACTCTGCTGCTTCAGAAGGGATGGGATTCCATCGTGATGGACTTAGGGCCGTGGAGCACCCTCAAACGGGGTGAACGCTACAGACTCAAACTTGATGTACACCTTGATCAGACAGACGTTCCCGAGTGGTTGAAAAAAACTCTTTTCTTCTGGTCATGGGATATTGTTCCTTCCGCAACATATCAGCTCGACTTTACATATTAGATAAGAACTTAAATTTATTATGACTGATAAATCCATCAAAGTAAGTGTGCCGGACACAAAACAGCGCAAGAAAAGACAACGGGAATACTTTTTAGCCTTCCTCTGCCTTCTCATTTTCGTGGCTTTAAGCTTTATTCAGCTCAAATATATCGGAGTTAACTCTTATCTCTTTGTCGGACTTTTCAACCTGAACTTCATTTTGCTGCTGGTTGTACTTTTTATTGTTGTACGCAACGGAGTAAAACTGCTTTTAGAGCGTCGCAGAAAAGTTCTGGGTTCAAAACTTCGAACAAGAATGGTCCTCTCGTTTATGTCACTTTCACTTGTGCCGACTCTGCTTATGTTTTTTATGGCAATGCAGTTTGTGCAGGTCTCAGTGGACTACTGGTTTAAGAATCAGGTTGAAGACTCAATGGTTCAATCACTTGAACTTGGACGAGCCTTTTACGCCTCGGCTCAGGAAGGACTTGAACGCAGAGGAAACAACATTCTGGGAGCCATCAAAGAAAGCCGTTACGCATGGGGCGGCAAAACCATGAACCTTTTTCTCGCCACCAAACTCGGCGAGTATGATCTCGGTCTTCTGGGTGTAATACAGCCTGACGGTGAAAAAATAAATTGGCACTCTGAAGGTTCGTGGGAAAAGGCATGGTCTGAAATCAATGCCAAAGTTGACTGGGACAACATGAGAGAACACCCTCATTTCTGGTCAACCATACACCCAATGCCCGGTAATGACATGGTTATCGGTGTGTTACCTGTTGATGAAGCACGGACCGGATTCCTTATCCTCGGTGAAAATATCGGACAGGGGCTGCTTTTTAAACTGGACAAAGTGGTCAGAGGACTTGACGAATATAAACAGCTCAAGACTCTGAAATATCCTCTTAAAATGAGCTTGTATCTCACTCTCGGTGTAACCACACTGCTCATTATTCTCGGCTCTATCTGGTTCGGATTCAGACTTTCAAAAGAATTATCCGCCCCGATTCAAGCTCTCGCGGCAGGTTCACAGCGAATTGCACGCGGAGATCTTTCCGTCCGCCTTGAGGACAACTCAGATGACGAGCTGGGTTTTATGGTTCAGTCCTTCAACCGAATGGCTGAAGACCTTGAAGACAGTCAGAAAAGCCTTAAAACCGCAAACGAACGGCTGGCTCAACAGAATCAGGAACTCGAACGCAGAGGCCGTTACATGGAAGCGGTTCTCAACAACATCACAGCGGGAGTTATCTCTCTTGATGAGCAGGGAAAAATCAGCACGGTAAACAACGCCATTGAAGAAATGCTCGGTATTACCGCCAGATTTGTTCATGGAAAAGATCCATTGGCCCTTCTGCCAGAAGGAGATTTAGCGTCTCTCATTTCAGATGCAAGGTCTCACATGGCCTCAAGTCCTTATTCACAATGGCAGAGACAGCTTTCCCTTACTGTTGACGGGCGGCACCGCAAATTTCTAGTCAATGTTGTTGCACTCAAATCCACAAGCGGCAGTAACGGCATTGTTGCCGTGTTTGAAGATATTACCGAGCTTGAGAAAATGCAGAGAATTGCCGCTTGGCGCGAAGTAGCCAGACGCATCGCTCATGAAATTAAAAACCCGCTGACCCCTATCAAATTGTCAGCGCAAAGATTGCAAAGAAAATTCGGGCCGCAGATAAAAGACGAAGTTTACCGCGAAAGTACAGACCTCATTATTTCGCAGGTTGAACATCTGCAACAGATGGTTCAGGAGTTTTCCGCCTATGCGAAGCTGCCGGAAGTTAAATTAACGCCCGGCAGTATCACTCCTTTGCTTGAAGAAGTTGTCAGCATGTACCGCAACAGTCACACGGACATATCGTGGAATCTGGAATTATTATCAGAAATACCAGATCTGGAACTGGATCGTGAAGCCTTGCGCAGAACACTTATCAATTTACTGACGAATGCAACCGAGGCTCTGGGAGACAGCGAAAATCCTGCTGTTAAAATCAGCGCTATGCACGATTCCACACTTGGATGGCTGAGAATTGAGGTTCAGGATAACGGACCGGGTCTATCTTCGGACGAACGCTCCAGAATGTTTGAACCATACTTTTCAAGCAAAAAAAGCGGCACAGGCTTAGGACTGACCATTGTAAAATCTATTATCACCGATCATCGCGGATTTATAAGAGTAAAACCGGCTGAACCGCATGGAACAGTATTTGTTATCGAACTTCCTACCTAATAAAATAGGTTCCTCGACGTTCCGTGTGGAATTCAGTCATTCCATAATAAGTCCCGGATCGGTGCCCCAATGAGGTAGATCA